>NZ_LEKE01000038.1:0-34335 GCF_001029585.1 Rhodococcus sp. ARP2
ACGGCTTTGCGACCTGCCTCCTCGACCCAGCGAGCGGTTTCCCGAGCGTCCTGTTCTTCCTCGTCGAGATAACTCAGGACAACGTCCGCGCCTTCTCTGGCAAATGCAATCGCGACCGCACGTCCGATGCCCGAATCCGCTCCGGTGACAATCGCACGCCTTCCTTCGAGTCGACCGCTTCCTCGATAGGTGTTTTCACCGTGGTCGGGAGGAGAAATCATGTCTGCGGTGAGACCGGGGTGTGCGATCTCCGCCTGCCGCTCACGCACAGGAGCGGGGAACCGCGTGGTCGGGTCCTGCATTGCGTACTGGTCCGGCATATCGATACTCCTCGGGTGACGCAGTTTCTCGCGGGCTTCTGGATGGATGCACTGCACATGCCTCCTTCCCGCCGAATAGAAATCGAAACCTCGGGGTGGCCGGGGTCTCACTCATCCTGGTGCCGACGATCTCGATGCGTCGACCCCACTTGTTCGTTGTGGTTACTACGCGGTAGGTCGGGGTAGCCCGCGTAGCGGCGGTGGCTCCGCGACCCGCGGAGCACTCGTCGAGCAGAAGCTGAACATCACGTAAAGCACGCACCGACGAAGGGACGACCCCGATATGAGCAACTCCGAAACCACGTCCGCCTTGATCACCCAGTTACGCATCCTCCTCGGTCTGACGCACACCGAGATCCAGGTCGCCGAAACGCGCGTCGCACAGGCCAGAACCGAGGCTGTTCGACGCGAATTGACGGAAAACGCAGAGAACGGCCGTGAAAGGGCGAGTTCCATCGAGTCCACTGTTCGCGATCTGGGGGGCGTGCCGGAATTGGTCGGTCCGTTCATCGGACGCGCGACAGCCGGAGTGAAAGCGATAGTCGAACAGGCTCAGCCCTTCGACGAAGCGGTATTGGGAGACCTTGCGCTCGAACATCAACTCCTCGACCGCTCCCGCTACCTCAAGGCCCTGGCCACTGCCGGCGGCGATCAGACCGTCGCGGCGTTGGCCGACCGCCTCATCACTGCACACTCCGCGACCGTGGACTGGCTCACGACTGTCTTGGCCGAAGAGGCACTCGGTGGACCGGCAGCTTTGCGCCGCACACCGATGCAAGCTGCCACCGGCGCGGCGATACGGCTGGTCAACGTTCCGGTCTCCTGGTCCACCCGCAGTCTCGACCGTGCCATCGACGCTGTTCGCACCTCACCGCCGGTACTGGGTGAGCTGATCAGCTGGGGCGCATATGCCGGTGACGTGACTGTGAAAACACTCTCGGCCAGTAGGTATGCGGCCATCGCCACGGCTGAGAAGGTCACTCGCCGAGAAGGTGCTGACGGTGCCGCCGACGTCTTCCGTTCGGTACGGAAGTCGAGTGGGCTACTCGACCCCACTGAACTTCCCATCGAAGACTTCGACGAACTCAACGTCACCCAAGCCGTCTCCGCCGTGAAGGAACTGACCGACGCCGCACAGGTGCGGGACATCGTTGCGTACGAGGAAGCGCACAAGAACCGACACGGCGTCGTATCCGCTGCCCAGGCAAGACTCGCAGCGATCGCCCAGGAAGTCGTCGGAATCAACTAGAGCGTTCAATCGACATATCGAGAGTCCGACTCTCGGAACCGCGAGCACTGGACCTCGTGAAAGCGGGATTCGCGGCCAGGGCACCCGAGACCGTCAAGAAGATGACAGCGGCTCTCGAAGCCCTCTGATCAGTTCGACGCGCGCGGAATCGAGAATTTCCTCGGAGAGCGGGGAACCCTTGGTAGCTCGCGAAAGAACCAGTGCACCGAGCATGGTGGAGAGCCGGAGGAGACCGACAGCTTCGTCGTCGGCAAGAGCTGCGGCAAAATCCCCCACTCCCTCCGTGTAAACCCGACGGGCCTCGCTGTCTGCAGGCTCGCGCGCCATGTCGGCGGCGAGCGCAGCAGCGGGGCATCCGTCTGCCGGGTTGTCGCGATGCGCCACCGAGAGATAGGTATCGATCAAAGCTTTTCGGGCGGAGTCACGTTGCCCTGCATGCTCTTCGAGTCCCGCAGAGTGCAGCTGAGCCAGTTCCTTGAAGGCGTGGGTGGTCGCTTCGTCGATGAGAGCGTCCTTGGACGCGAACTGCTTGTAGAAGCCACCGTGGGTCAGCCCCGACGCCTTCATCAAGTCAGCGACGCTGAGGTGAGTGCCCTTCTCTCGGAACAGTCGGGCTGCGGTTTCCACGACGCGCCGACGGTTCTCTTCCGCTTGTTGCTGCGATACGCGGCCCATCACAACGCCTTCCAGTTTGGATTTCACTTGACATCTATCCTAGCCGACACTTAGATTTGATTCATAATCTAAACGTCACGAGCAATCACAACACTGGGAGAATCATGGACCTGAACAAGACGGTTGCGGTCGTCACAGGAGCCAATCGCGGGCTCGGACGCCATCTGGCTGCGGGACTCGTCGAGCGCGGCGCAAAGGTGTACGCGGCTGCGCGCAATCCGGAAACTGTCGATCTACCCGGCGTCATCCCCCTGAGGTTGGACGTGACGGACGCCGAATCGATAACCGCCGCCGCGCAAATCGCATCGGATGTGACCTTGCTGGTCAACAACGCCGGAATCTCTACCTCGGCACCCTTGATCGGAGGCGACATCGATGACATTCGACGAGAGATGGACGTCAACTTCTACGGCCCGCTCGCCGTGACCCGGGCGTTTGCTCCCGTCATCGAAAACAACGACGGCGGAACAATACTCAACGTTCTGTCGGTGCTGTCCTGGTTCCATCCAGCCGCGCTCGGGTCTTACGCGTCGTCGAAGGCAGCGGCCTGGGCGATGACCGACGCCGTTCGAGAAGAACTTGCGCCGCGCAAAATCTCCGTATCGGCACTGCATGTCGCATACATGGATACCGACATGGCCGCTGGCGTACCCGCCGAACAGAAGATCGATCCTGCCGACGTCGCCGCGCAAGCACTGGACGGTATCGAAAGCGGACTCGCCGAGATCCTCGCTGACGACACCACCCGGTACGTCAAGGGGAGTCTGTCCTCGTCGAACTCCGAGTAAGCAAGGGACTGCAAACGAGTGACGCTCACCCCACCGTTTTGAGGCTGGCCAATCTGCTCAGGATCGGTGCCCGCCAAGCTGCGAGGTCTTCCGGACCGTTCTCTTCCCACAACTCGTACAACTCCGAAGTGTCGCTGTCGGAAACTGCACGCTCGAGTGCGGTAAGGACCCAACTCTTCTGCTCCGGGCTCAAGGTGCTGACGTACCCGGCGGCGTCAATTCCATCCAGCTGCACAGGCTTCGGCGCAACGCCGTGCGCAACCGCAAGAATCTCGGCGACGGCAATTGCTGTTTGAGCATCATCGGCATCGAGATAACCGCCATCGGGGTGGCTAGCGTAATCGTCGATGTCGTAGTCACCCGCCTGTACCGCGCTGAGCAGGTCGCCCGCTACGTCGTTGTCGAAAGGTCCTGAACCCCAAGTCCCCATGCTGTCTCTCCGATCCGTACCCGCGTCATCTGTCGTAACGATATTAGTGAATCACCGGCTTCGGCGAGGATCCTCGGGCTGGAAGTACTGCGTTCGCCGGAAATCGACATCAGCGCAACGGCACGCGAATGATGCGGTCATCACCGGGGTTGGGGTCGCCGCGTCCGTCGGTGTTGTTCGTCAGTATCCACAGCGACCCGTCCGGTGCGACTACAACATCACGGAGGCGCCCGTATTCGTCGACGAATTGCTCGTCGGCGGTCGCGGGATCGGTCAAGGGCACCGTGCGGAGTCGCTCACCACGAAGATTGGCGATGTAGATCGTGCCGTCGTGGATGGCGATTCCGCTGGGGCTGGCATCGTCAGGTGACCATTGTTGGAGCGGGTCGATGAATCCGTCTTCACCCGCAATCCCTTCGACCTCGGGCCACCCGTAGTTTCCGCCTGCTTCGATCTTGTCGAGCTCGTCCCAGGTGTCCTGCCCGAACTCGCTGGCGTACATCGTGCCGTCCTCGGTCCAGGCAATGCCCTGGGAGTTGCGGTGGCCGTAGCTGTAGACAAACGAGTTCGGAAATGGATTATCTAGCGGCACATCGCCATCCGGAGTCATTCGAAGGATTTTCCCGGACATCGAGTCGAGGTCCTGAGCTCTGTCTCGACTACCGGCATCACCGACGGTCACGTACAGCATCCCGTCCGGGCCGAACGCGATGCGACCACCGTTGTGGTAGTTGGCCGAAGCGAGCCCGTCGAGAATCGTCTCGGCCGGCCCGAGCGCGAATTCCCCCGGAGCACCGATGATGTCGAAGCGTTCGATCCGGTTCTCCCCGTTCGCGGTGAAGTACACATACAGGCGGTTTTCACGTACTGCGATCCCTAGTAAACCGCCCTCACCTCTGGGGCTGACGCCGTCGACGACTCCCACCTCGCGGCTGTTTCCGCCGGCGTCGAGTTCGAGGATTCGCGCGCTGTCGCGCTCACTGACAAGTGGTGTGTCGCCGTGGAATGCGATCGACCAGGGCGCGTCCAAGCCGTCGGCGACGGTCTCGGGTTCACCGAAGGCCGCGGCGGGCGCCAATCGTGTTGTCGTGCTTGCCTGCGGACGGGGCCCTTCAGGATCCTCGCTACCGCAGGCCGTCAGGAAGGCCGAGACGAGCACGGCGGCGCCCAGTCCTCGGATCTGTCGTCGTGTCATGGGCGCGTCTCCCGGGTTCAGGCAGTCTTTGCGCCGACGGTAGCGCGCAATCGGCCACACCGGGAGTCCCTTCGAGTACCCCCAACGACCGGGACTCCCTCGCAGGCGACGGGCGTGATGCCCTGGACGGGTGCGCCACGACATGCGCGTCGTCAACAGAAAGAGAACTGACCACCTCATGATTTCCGCCCCGACCGTCGAAGAAACCGGCCGCCTGCCGCTCGTGATCTACGTGCTGGCCGTCGGAGTTTTCTTGATGGGCACAACCGAATTCGTCGTCGCCGGCATTCTTCCTGAAATCGCGGGTGACCTCGGTACGTCGATCGCGAACGTCGGCCTGATGATCACCGTCTTCGCGATCGGAATGATCGTCGGCACGCCGGCGATGGCGATCTTGACACTCAGGGTTCCCCGACGCGTGACCTTGAGCGCGGCTCTGATTGTTTTCGCGATCGGACACGTCATCGTCGCGCTCTCGTCCAACTTCGGACTCATTCTCGGCGCCCGCTTCCTCACAGCCGTGGCGACGGGCGCCTTCTGGGCAGTCGCCGCAGTGGTCGGAGCAAAGGCGGCCGGCCCGGCG
Source organism: Rhodococcus sp. ARP2 (assembly GCF_001029585.1). NCBI lineage: Bacteria > Bacillati > Actinomycetota > Actinomycetes > Mycobacteriales > Nocardiaceae > Rhodococcus > Rhodococcus sp. ARP2. The sequence goes on from NZ_LEKE01000038.1 coordinate 5,241, forward strand.
TCTTCCTCGCGCGCGCTCGGCATCGTCTTGGGCGGAGGCATGCTCGCGAACGTCATCGGTGTTCCGCTCGGCGCTCTGGCCGGTCAGAGCATCGGGTGGCGTGGTCCTTTCTGGGCCCTTGCCGCCCTCGCACTCGTTGCCGCGGCCGTCGTCCACCGATTGGTACCCGCCGACACCGACTCCGGTGCGGTGCCGTCCTGGCGAGCGGAGATCGCGAGCCTACGGGACGGACGCATCTGGCTCGTTCTGTCCGGTTGCGCCGTCGTGTGCGGGTCGTCGCTGGCGGCGTACAGCTTCATCTCTCCGCTGTTGACCGAGAACACGGGACTTGCTGCGTCGGCAGTGCCGCTAGTGCTTGTCGGCTACGGACTCGGTGCGTTCGTCGGCTCCAATCTCGGCGGTCGACTCGGTGCGAAGCATCAGTACGGGGTCTTGTTCGTCTCGGCAGCGATGACGTTTCTCGTACTCGGGGCGCTCTGCCTCTTCTCGCACAACGTGATCGTGACGGTGATTCTCGTAGTCATGCTGGGACTATTCGGCATGTCGACCAATCCCATCCTGATCGGGATGGCTGTGCGTTATGCCGATCAGGCGCCGACGATGGCTTCTGCTCTCAGCACCTCGTCGTTCAATCTGGGCACGGCGGTCGGCTCCTGGATCGCCGGGTTCGCGTTCGCCTCGAGTCTCGGTGCCACTGGGCCGGTGTTGGTAGGCACCGGCGTTGCCGCTCTCTACTTTCTGCCGCTGATGATCCTGTTGCGCAAGGAACGCACGAAGCGCACCACCGTCGAAGTCGTCAACTGACGACCCAATCAACCGTCGCGCAGTTCGTCAGCCGTCCGTCAGCGACCGCTCCGACACGTGAGGAGCAGAGTCCGCATTCTCACTGGCTGCCAACGAGGCGAGTAGCTGCATCCGTTCCGCGGAGGGCGATCCCGGCTCTGCGGTGTAGATCGTGAGCGTCAACCCCGGCTCGGCGGCCATCTCCAAACCTTCGAAGGCAAGCGTCAGCTCCCCAACGGCGGAGTGGTGAAAAGTCTTGAATCCGGTGCCGTGATGGCGGACGTCGTGCGCGCCCCACCGACGCCGGAATTCCTCACTCCGAGTGCTGAGTTCACCGATCAGATCGTGCAATTCCTTGTTGTGAGGATCTCGCCCAGCCTCGGTTCGCAGAATCGAGACGGTCACCTCGGCAAACGCGTTCCAGTCCGGATAAAACTCGAAAGCCCTTTCGTCGAGGAACGTGAAGCGCGCGATGTTCGGGGGCTGCCCCGGCATGTCGTACAGGTCCTTGTAGAACGCACGGGCGAGTGGGTTGACCGCAAGAAGATCCATGCGACCGTTCCGCACGAAAGCGGGTCCTGCGGTGACTGCGTCGAGCGCCCACTGCAGGCTCTGATGGGGCTTCCAGCCCTTCGCATTTCGCCGACGCGGGGGCCTGGCTACCGGGCTTGCCGCGTGCGCGAGATCAAAAAGGTGGGCGCGCTCGGCGTCGTCGAGTCGTAGGGCCTTCGCGATACTGTCGAGCACTCCGGGCGATGCGCCGCTGATCGCTCCGCGCTCGAGCCTCGTGTAGTACTCGACGCTCACGCCAGCGAGGGTTGCCACTTCACTTCGACGCAGACCTTCCACGCGGCGGTTCGATCCGGCCGGCAGTCCAACTTGTTCGGGCGTGACTCGGGCGCGCCGCGAGGTCAGGAATTCGCGTACTTGCGCTCGATCGTCCATGCCATCGAGGGTAAGTCAGTGACCGGTAGCGAGGGAGTCCCTCGCAGTACCACTATCGCGCGGGACTCCCGCACGCCGCCAAATCGTGATCAGGTTGAAGTGACACGAAGAAACCGATGGTGAGGAGCCACGTCATGCGCGCTGTCGTCATGCATGCCCCCGGCGATGTCCGGGTCGAAGAGATCGATGCGCCGGTGATCGTCGAACCGACCGACGCGATCATTCGCGTTACAGCCACCTGCGTCTGCGGTTCCGACCTCTGGCCGTATCGCGGCATCGAAGAGCTGAATGGCCCGACGCCGATGGGACACGAATACGTGGGCGTCGTCGAACAGGTCGGCCCCGAGGTCAACGACATCGAAGTTGGGGACTTCGTCGTGGGCTCGTTCGTCGCGTCGGACAACACCTGCGAAATCTGCGAGGCCGGCTTTCAGTCTCGCTGTATCCACCAGGTCATGATGGGCTCGGTCGGCACCCAATCCGAATACGCTCGCATCCCGCTCGCGGACGGCACCCTCGTCCCTGTCCACGGAGAGCCGACCGAGCGGCAGGCCCGCAGCCTCCTTGCAGCCTCCGACGTACTCGGCACCGGTTGGTTCGCCGCCGTAGCTGCGGAAGCCGGACCTGGCAAAACGGTCGCCGTCGTCGGCGACGGCGCAGTCGGACTTTTGGCGATCCTCGCTGCCAGACAACTCGGCGCCGAGCGGATCATTGCCATGTCACGTCACGCCGACCGGCAGGCACTCGCCACACAATTCGGCGCCACCGACATCGTCGAAGAGCGGGGCGACGCGGGCATCGCGAAGATCAAGGAACTCACCGGCGGCTACGGCGCCCACTCGACCGTCGAAGCCGTAGGTACCCAAGAATCGATGATGCAGGCTATCGGAGCTACCCGCCCCGGCGGACATGTCGGCTACGTCGGGGTATCCCACGGCGTCGAGCTCGACGGCATGAACCTGTTCTTCGCGACGGTGAGCCTGCTCGGCGGTCCCGCGCCGGTCAGGCGATTCCTACCCGAACTGATCGAGCTCATCATGACCGACCAGATCGACCCGGGCATCGTCTTCGACCTCACTCTCCCGTTGGAGGACGCCGCCGCGGGCTACCAGGCGATGGACGAGCGGCGCGCCACCAAAGTGCTACTCACCCTCTGACCGATACCAAAGGCTCACGAGACAGAACTGGGCTCTACACGCCGATCGAGGAACGTCTCGGCTACCAACGAGAGGCGCTCTTGGTTTACCGAGCAGCATGTTCACTGATCACAGCGAATGCGTTTGACACCGAAGGTGAGGATGGGCACTTCGATTGGTGCGCAGCTGCTTTGATTCAAAAGGATGCTACACAACTGATATGCACCCCCACCAGCGGAAACCGATTGTACGAGTGAATGTTTCAATGAGAGCGGCTTGGCGCTACTTTGTAGCAACGACACTCGTCTCTACCTACGGTTGCGTACTGAATTCCTTGTGGGGCAGGCTTTCTTGTGTACTGCTGACGAGCCGTATCTGCTGACGAATCGTATTGCTGACGAACCAAGGTCGGAGAACAATGGGTCACTACAAAAGCAACGTGCGTGATATCGAGTTCAATCTGTTCGAGGTGCTCGGGATCGGCGAACTGTTGGATGCCGGCGCATACGGGGACCTCGACACCGACACTGTGCGCAACATTCTTGCGGAAGTAGCGAGACTGGCAGAAGGCCCGGTCGCCGCGTCCTTCGCCGACGCGGATCGGAACCCTGTCGAATTCGACGCACCCAATCACGCAGTTGTGGTCCCGGAACCTCTACGCAAGACGGTCGAGGCGGTGAACGAGGCCGGTTGGTCGCGACTCGGCCTACCAGAAGGCATGGGTGGTGTTCCTGCTCCGGCGCCGTTGGTCTGGGCGATCGGCGAAATGTTGGTCGCGGCAAACGGATCCGCAAGCTTTTTCAACATGGGTCCACTGATGGCGAGCGTGCTCTACACCATCGGAAACGAACAGCAAAAACACTGGGCCAAAGAAGGATTCGAGCGCGGATGGGCCGGAACGATGGTGCTCACCGAACCAGACGCCGGATCCGATGTAGGCGCAGGCCGAACAAAGGCAATCGCGCAGGACGACGGCACGTGGCACATCGAGGGCGTCAAGCGGTTCATCTCCGGCGGTGACGTCGGAGACACGGCCGAGAACCTCTTCCACTTGGTGCTTGCCCGGCCCGAGGGAGCCGGTCCAGGAACCAAAGGTTTGAGCCTGTTCTACGTTCCGAAGTCCCATTTCAACTCGGACACACTTGAACTGGGAGAGCGCAACGGTGTGTACGTCACCGGCGTCGAGCACAAGATGGGCCTCAAGTCTTCCCCAACTTGCGAGCTCACCTTCGGAGCGACGGACGTTCCTGCCGTCGGCTGGCTCGTGGGTGATGTCCACAACGGTATCGCCCAGATGTTCCAGGTCATCGAGAATGCTCGAATGATGGTGGGCACCAAGGCTACCGGAACACTGTCCACCGGCTATCTCAACGCCCTCGAGTACGCAAAAGAACGAATTCAAGGCGCAGACCTCACCGAGCTGACAAACAAGACCGCGCCCCGTGTGGCCATTACGCACCACCCCGACGTCCGACGCAGCCTGGCGATGCAGAAGGCCTACGCCGAAGGCCTCCGAGCGGTCTACCTCTACACCGCTGCACACCAGAATGCCGATGTCGCCGAGTTGGTTTCGGGTGCGGATGCCGAATTGGCGGCGCGGGTCAACGATCTGCTGCTGCCGATCGTCAAGGGCGTCGGCTCCGAGAAGGCCTACGAACTGCTCACCGAGAGCCTGCAGACCCTGGGCGGCTCCGGTTATCTTCAGGACTACCCCATCGAGCAGTACATCCGCGATGCCAAGATCGACACCCTGTACGAGGGCACCACGGCGATCCAGGCGCAGGACTTCTTCTTTCGAAAGATCGCACGCGACCGCGGCGTTGCACTCGCTCACGTAGCCGGTCGCATACGAGAGTTCATCGACAGTGAGGCCGGGAACGGTCGACTCAAGGCCGAGCGAGTCCTACTCGAGACCGCCTTGACCGACGTGCAGGAGATGGCCGGGACGCTCACCGGGTATCTGATGGCTTCCCAGGACCAACCCTCCGAGTTGTACAAGATAGGCCTCGGCTCGGTGCGCTTTCTGTACGCGGTAGGCGACCTGCTCATCGGATGGCGCCTGTTGGTGCAAGCGGAAGTCGCGTTGGCAGCCTTGGACCGTGACGCGTCGGCAAAGGACCGGTCGTTCTATCGGGGCAAGGTGGTCATCGCGTCGTACTTCGCCAAGAACATCCTGCCTATCCTGGCGTCGACGAAAGAAATCCTGGGTTCCCTCGACAACGAGATCATGGAACTCGAGGAAGACGCATTCTGACAACGTGCCACAGTAAAGGCATGTATCTGCCCGACATCGAGTACGTAGGGGTCTGGAGCTTTCCGATCATGGGGCCGGATGCACCAGACGACGCTCCCGCCAACGTCGTCGAGGCGTGCCAGGCTGTCGGCAAGGATCTGCAATGCCGCTGGCACGGCCCCGATACGTACATGGAGAACTGCGTGTGGACGGTGTCGATGCTCGATGACGGTCAGTGCCACCTCGCGCTCGACGCTGGACCACAGCCAAAGGGCAAGAGTGCAGGAACCAGTCCCCTGATCGGCGTCAGGGTCGTCGGGCCGCACATCGAACAGCCTGTACAGGAGTTGACGGCCCTGATCGCCGGCGAAGTCCAGGACGAGCTGGCCGGCGGATTTCCCTTTGTGCACTGGCCCATCGAGAAGGACCGACTCTTGATGCCGACATTGCGTGGCGGACGCGCGGTATGGGTGGTTCGCAGCGCTGATCGCATTGTCTCCGAGATCGGCGAACTCTGCCCGAGATGAGAATGCTTGCTGCGTGATTCAAACGTGGTCGTGAACCGGTGACGGAATCTTGTTGGAACGATACGAGTCTCCGCTCCGGTTCGGCCGCCAGAGACGCCAGTGTTTCGCGGACAACCGGAACGGGAGATGGTCTTGTAGGTGACGAGCACCGGACGACAACCGTTCGTCTGCAGGCAGGTTGAGCCACAGGGACAGTGAGGATGTCGCGTTGCCGAGGGTTGCGCGTATGCCTGACTCGCCGAGAATCCGGCCGTATCCATCTACGGCAAAACGGCCGAACGCGTCGGGGGTGATGTCGGGGTACGGCGCGCGCGTGTTGGGGTCGATCAGGCGTACGGGCGCGCTGCAGGTCAGTGCCGCCACAGAACGTCCGTGGGTTGTGACTGCATCGCAACCAACGAGGGCATCGAGCGCTTCGTTGACAGAACCCGGTGGGACGTTCCATTCGGTATGGGTTTGCGCTTTGTAGCGGGGCCCACCGAAGAGCTCGGTAGCGAACGATGACAACTGCGCGGTCGGCTCGGATGGCCCACTCTGGTAGATCTCGAACGTCCACGACGGCAACGACACTGGTTCGGTGCAGGATTCCAGGAATGTCTGCAGCCGCTGAAATGCAACATCGGGACGCTTGACTCGAAGCGAGTGTGCACCACCGGCGGACCCGGGCAACCCGTCGTATGTCACTACTTCCGGCAATCCGGCTTCCGGTGTCCGCGCCGTCACAGGTTAGCCAATCGCGAAAGCACTACCCCGGCTGGTTCCTCCGTCGCGTGGCGATAGCCGGTGCCGGCCCACAGGTGCATTCGCTCGGGATCTGCTTGCGCAACAGCGGCTTTGCGCATCGGGTTGGTCAGGTGATGGATGGCCGGATACCCGATGGGCGCTTGTGCGTCGTAGCGATCGATGAACTCGTTCCGAAGTGCCCGTGCAGGACGTCCCGTGAAAGCTCTTGTGACGACCGTGTTCCCGCGTGACGTGTCGGCCAGAGCTGCCTTGTGCGGAGCCGAGGCACCACTCTCCTCGGTGCGCAGCAGTACGGTACCGACGACTGCCGCGTCCGCTCCGGCACGTAAGGCTGCAGCGACGTCGGCGGAGGTCGCCAGTCCACCGGCCGCCAATAGCGGAACAGAGGTGCGATGACGGATTTGTGCGATCAGTTCGGTGATCGGTGTTTCTGCCGGAACCTGCAGGGGAGTGAGCGTTCCGGAGTGGCCGCCGGCAGCCGACGATTGCACGACAAGCAGATCGGCACCGGCGTCGACGGCAAGGAGCGCCTCTGCCTCCGAAGTCACAGTGAGGACGACAAGTGAACCGGCAGCGCGCAGCGCCTTGATGACGCCGGGTGTGGGAAAGCCGAAGGTGAAGCTGACCACCGGAACCGGGCTGGCCAGGAGCAGATCGATCTTGTCCTCGAAGTAGTCGTCGTCTTCGACAGGCTCACCGTCAGCCAGTGTGATGCCGTAGCGATCCGCCTCGACCTGGATCGCCCTGGTATAGGCACGGTAGGCATCGACGTCGACAGGCACCGGGTTGGGAGCAAAGACGTTGACACCGAACGACACTCCCTCGGCGCGCACGGTGTCGATCTGGTCGGACAGAACCTGAGGCGTCTTGTACCCGGCGGCGAGGAATCCGAGACCGCCTGCGCGAGAGGCAGCAGCAACAAGTGCCGGTGTGGAAGCGCCGCCGGCCATGGGGGCTGCGATGACAGGGACCTTCAGGTCGAGATCGGTTGTGAGTGCGCTCATTCGAACATCTCCAGTCCTACGTCGGGTAGTGCTCCGGCGGTTTCGTCATCTGACATCAAAAACTACCTCCTCAGTCGAGGTGGCCGTCCGAGGGTCCGCATCGAGATCGGAAGGGAATCGGAACCGCAAAACCGCGGCGGCCACTGCTGCGCCCAGAACGACGGCCGCACCCAACAGCAGAGCGTCGCGATACCCGTCTCGCAGCAACGGAGTGACAACGAGTGGGCCGAGAATCTGACCGACGCTGTATCCAGCGGTCAGCAACGCCACGGCGCGTGGGAACTGCAGGTGCGCGCCGATTGCCAACACAATTGACCCGATACCAAGGAAGGTGACACCGAACAGGAAAGCTGAAATCAGTGCGGGGCCGACGCCTCCGATCACAGCAGGAAGCGCTATGCCCACCGCCTGAATCAACAGGGCAACGAGAAGCAGAGTCGGCCTCGACCAACGCAGGCTGAGCCAAGCCCACAGGGCGCACGAGGGAAATGCGGCCAGACCGACCACTATCCAAGCGCCGCTGCCGACCCATTCTGGAGCGGCGAGATCGATTGCGGCAACAAGGAACGTGCCCGCGATGATGTAGCCGATGCCTTCCAGGAAATAACTGATGAACAAGGCAGTGAACCCGCGTTGGGAACTGGGAGTTCCCGGCGCGTCCGGTGTGATGATCGGACGCGGTTCCGGCGTCAATCCCCAGGCTGCGACCGCACACACCATTGCAAGGGCCGCAGATGCCAGCCAGGCAGTGCTCCAGGTGCCGACGAAGCGGACGACCAACACGAGGACCCCGGACAGGGCGATACCCAACCCAACTCCGCCGAATCCCCATCCGGCCAGGAATTGGGACTGCCCCCGAAGGTGCGCGTGCAAAGCGCTGACGGCGATCATGAAGACGAGGGCACTGGCAATGCCTGCGACGAGCCGCAGGGCGAACCAGATGGATCCGTCGTGGGTAGTGGGCATGAGCGCCAAAGTCGCGATGAGGACCACCAACGACGTACGCATCACCGCTGCCGAGCGCACCACGCCGGGAATGAGGATTCCCGCGAGCGCGCCGATCAGGTACCCGATGTAGTTGGCCGTCGCCAGGGTGGCGCCGAGCGAGGCGGACAGACCGGCCTGCGTGTGCATCAACGGCAGAATCGGTGTGTAGACGAATCGACCGATTCCCATGCTCGCCGCCAGCGCAGTGGCAGCTTGGACAGCGTGCGCTCGCGGGGAGACGCCGTTGTGGATTGTGGTCATGGTCTTATCGTGTGCCCCGGCCGCGCCGGACCGCCACGACCGCTTTGCTCCTGACTGATAGGCACAACCTCCCACCGCACGTAGCATGAAGGATCGTGGAGCTGCGTCAGCTGAGATATTTCGAGGTCGTCGCCGAGGAATTGCACTTCGGCCGAGCCGCGGCGCGGCTACTGATAGCCGGGCCGTCATTGTCGCAGCAGATCATGGCACTCGAACGCGACCTCGGCGTCAAGCTGTTCGTCCGCGACCGTCGTTCCGTCGCTCTGACGCCAGCCGGCGCGGCCCTGCTCCCTGATGTCCGTGCGCTACTCGAGAGTGCCGAGGATCTGCGACGCCGCGCGGAGCGTCTGTCCGGAGCCGAGCCCGTCCGGATCGGCTACGTCAATTGGCTCCCCACGGATCTGATCGCTCGCACGTCGGGGGTCGCGCAACTACACGTCGACGCCTGGGTGGTGCCTTCGCACGCGCAGGCCGCGCGGGTAGCGGACGGCAGCCTCGACCTGGCGATCGCCTGGGTGCGGAAAACCGATGTCGCCCAACATGCTCTGAGCGCAAGACTGCTCGGTGCGGATCGGCTGTACGCGGTCTCCACCGGAGAAGACACCACACCGGTGCGAGCCCGCGACGTCGTCGTACTCGTCGACGACGACACCACCTCCTGGTATTCGTGGAACGTCTACGCCGAAGAATTCGCTCGCGATACCGGCGCACAGATCCTGCGCATCAACGACGGTGGTATCACCGGTCCGGCATTCTTCGATCACGTCCGTGCCGTCGGCCGTCCGGTCGTCAACTCGCCCAAAGGGCAGACCATCACGTTGCCAAGCGATCTCACTGCACGTCCGGTGATCGACCCCGCGGCGATCTGGACGTGGTCACTCCTGTGCCGCGAGAACGAAACGCGCCCTGCAGTTCTCGCGGCCGTCGACGCTCTCACCCGCGGCGTCACTGATCTCGAAATCCACGAAGACGGGATATGGCTACCCATGGACGATCCTTACCGAAGGACTCGATGACACGACGCGCTATTCGAGTTTTCTGGGGACGACGGCCGGAATCGGTGCAGGCCGTGGCCTCCCGGTGGCGTCGGACGTTGGAGCAAGTCGAATTCCTCTTGCCCGAGGTGGTCGGCGGGTCGTGGCAACAGATCCATTCCGCTGGACCTGCTACTGCCGTGACCGTCGACCAGTTGGCGCAGGTCCTCGAGAACGCGCAGGCCGCCGAAGACTGGTCGGATCGTCTGGGAATCGGATTGAGGCTCGCATCCAGTGGAGGGCCCGAATGGGGGCTCGAGCTCTCCGGGTTGGCGGGCGGCGAACCTGAAATCGTCCTTCAGTCGATGATTATTGCCGTCAGCGCGCCGGACGCCGCCGAAGTTCCTGAGACAGAACTACTTCGGATGCTCGCCGCGGTGTGGGAACCGGATTTCGGAGACGTCACCGACGACAACATCCTCGACGCTCTCGAAGACGAGTCCGACTATCGCGTCGGTGATCCCGTGATCGGCCGAGTCGGCTACCTCTCGTCCGCTCGCGCTGACGCGATCCCGGATGACCTGGCAGCAGGCGTTGCCGCGTTACCGGGCGGCGGCGTGTTGCTACAGATCGGGGCCGTCGATGGGCTCGTTCGGGCGTACGAGCGCCTGCGCGAGACCGGCGCACTCGATCCGCTTCCGCGTCCACTGGACCGCGCAGTCTTCTGAAGGTGGTTACCGTTTGTCGAGTTTGGGTAGCCCGGGCGTCGGAACGAACTCTCACCGCGGCACTACCGCCGAAAAATGAACCGAAAGGCCCACCGCATGGTTGACGTCACCCGCAAATTCACCGCCGAGGTACCGATCGAAAAGGCTGCGGCGTTTCTCCGCGACTTCGCCAATGCGCCGACGTGGGATCCGGGCACCGAGAGCTGCACACAGATCTCCGACGGTCCTGTCGGCGTCGGAACCCAGTGGCACAACGTGTCCAAGCTGTTCGGCGTCACCACGGAACTGACGTACACGCTGGTGACCGACGAGCTGAATCACGTTGTTCTCGAAGGAAAGAACAAGACTGCCACCAGTACCGACGACATCACCTTGACTTCGGTGGGTCCGAACTCGACCGAGATCGAATATCACGCGAACGTCGAGTTCAACGGTGCCGCCAAGATTGCGTCGCCTCTCCTGAAGGCGGGATTCGAAGCCAAAGTGGCACCAGAGACGGTGAAGAAGATGACGGAAGCCCTCGAAGTGCTCTGACAAGTCCGTCAGGTTCTTGTCACTGTGTGTTGCCGCCGCTCGCGCCACCGTTGCGAGCTTCGATGGCATCGATGGACTTCGTGAACGACTTTCCCAGCACTTGGGTGCCGACGAGTCCGAGTACCGACGCCAGGAGCTTTCCCTTGAGGTTCTTGCCGTCCCGGACCACGACGGCGTCGACATCGGTCAGACCCGTTGGCTGCCGGGTCAGCGTGTAGGTATGGCTCGACGCCCCGCCCCACAGGTTGGAGTCGGTGGTTGTCATCACGACGCGGTGCGGGTCGGTCCAGTCGTAGTGCAGACGCTCCCAGATACCACTGGAGCCCTCGGTGACATCAGCATCGTGGGGTCCTTGTTGGTGCACTTTCAGGTAGCTGTCCGCACTGCGGCCGAAGATTTCCTCACGGCCCGGGCCGAAGTCGGTCAGGCCGGCAAGGACCTGTTCGGGCGTCGCAGTGGTCGTCTTGTGAAGATGGATCGTGGTCATGGCGCCTTCTTTCAACTGTGGATGATCCGGTGCTGAAAAAGCCGGGGAGTGACTCATCCAGCACACCACCGACACGAAATGAATGAAAGAGGATTGCTAGCTCTGTCTCGATCCGCTATTCGCCTCCACGCCGGCTGGCAGTGATTGCGCCGTGCGGCCTGTAACCGCTCCCCGTCCGGGTATGGGTCTCGATCACGTCGAAACCCGCTGTGACCAGCACCTCGGCAAGTTCGGTCACCGGCCATCGATAACCAGTCGTCGCGGCATGATCAAAAGGCTCTACGGTTGCGCCTTCGAAGAAGGCCACCAGCAACCCACCACCTGGGCGGATCACGCGCGCGAATTCAGCGAGCGGTGCCTCGATATCTTGCGGGTGATGGTGAATGAGCGAGTACCAGGACAGCACGCCGCCCAGTGAATTCGTTTTCGCGTCCAATGCCTCGAAGCCCCCGACCTCGAAGGAGAGATCCGGGTATTGGTTGCGGGCTCGTTCGACGAACTCGGGCACGAGATCGATCCCGCTCACAGCCAGCCCGCTCTGGGCCAGGAAGTCTGTCCACTGCCCCGGCCCGCACCCGGCGTCGAGCACGGGGCCGGTCAAAGTGGCAGCCCAGCTGGTCACCAGGGCCCGATCAGATACATGCGTCGAATCCATCGAACCGAAGAGGTCCGCGTACTCCTGGGATCTGGCCGAATACGACTTTCGGACTACGTCGCGGCGCGTTGCACTCGAATTCTCCACGCCGTCAATAATTATCGATGTGCACCATTCCTTCGCCACAACTCGCCGAACCGAAGGTTCATACTCTGTCGAAGGCCTACGGTCACGTCCGGAAACTGAGGTCATACGGTGGAAGAGAAAGAACTGGCGGCGAAGATCCGCGAACTACTCAGTGCCCGATCGGCCGAGTCGAGCATCTGCCCCTCCGACGTGGCCCGCGCAGCGGCACCCGACAATTGGCGTCCGCTGATGGACCCCGTCCGAGAGGCTGCCCGCCACATGGTGGCCGACGGCGAAGTACAGATCACCCAGGGCGGCGAAGTCGTCGACCCGGAATCCGTACGAGGTCCGATCAGGATTCGGTGGGCTCGTTGATCAACCGCGTGACTTCTGGCGGCACTGCTCTCGCAGCGTGAATCAGCGGAAACGGTCCAGATGCTCACGCAGGAACGCATCCAGGCTTCGTGGCTCACGCCCCAGGACACGTGCCACCGTGTCGGTGGGTGACTCCGGGCGCGAGACGGCAAGTTGCTGGATCTCCAGAATGTGCTCGGCCAGCCACGGAGGCATGTGGGCATGATCGACGAGGTTTTGCCGCAGTTCGTGCGGTGCCAGGTCGATATATTGGACGGGGCGATCGAGCATGCGGGTCAGAGAATCGGCGATGCCGCCGTAGCCGACTGCCTCGCTACCCGTCAGGACGTAGGTACCGCCGGCGAGGTCGGCGCGTGTGAGCACGGCCGCGGCGACGTCACCGATATCTCGGCAGTCGATCCAGTTGCACGGCGCGTCCCGCATCGCGCCCAGAATCACCCCTTGCGCAGCCACCGCCGGAGCCAGGAGCAACAGATTCTGCATGAACGCATAGGGGCGGAGCAGAGTGTGGCGGATCCCGGATGCGCGCAGGTGTTCGCCGACGGCATGGTGGCCGCGGGAGAGAGCGATGGGGGAGTCGGCCGCGGCGGCGGGATCGGAGATCTTGACGATGTGTTCGACGCCGCTCTCGGCGGCTATGTCGATCACACGCGTTTCGAGCTCGACCTGTTCGAGTCCGTTGGCCATGGCGAGGAAAAGTTGTTCAGCCCCTTCGAAAGCAGTGCGTAGCGAAGTTGAGTCTGCGGCATCGGCCCGCACTACTTCGACCAAACCGTCGGCCAAATCGCCGAGGTGGGCGCGCAGCCTGTCCGGGTCGCGGGACAGCGCTCGGCTCGGCACACCCGAGGATGCGAGACTGCGTAGCAACGCGCCGCCTGTGGTTCCGGACGCTCCCATGATGACGATCATCGTGTTCCTTTCGGTCTTCCCCGCGAAGCCGGGGATCTTTGACATGTGTTGTCTGTCAGGGATTCTGACGGCGCCATCGCCAGCTGACGATGACGGCAGCCACAGCGGCAGATATCGGTAGATCGAGTTGCAGGCGAGCAAGCCGAGCGGTGTCGACCACGCTCGTGTGAGCTGGTAGCCAACGGGAGGCGAACCACCCGACGAGACCAGCAATCACAGCGGCTCCGACGGCAAGAATTGCCGCCACCACGATGCGAGGCAGGGCCGTGGTCCACGGTCGTGACCTCCCGCGACGCCGCAGCCAGGAGCCGATCAGCAACGCCACCACTGCCGACGTGCCCGCGATGGACGTAAATGCCGCCGTCGTGAGGCCCGATTGGCCGGATGCGACTCCGCCAGCACCCGCCATCAGCGCAGGGGCAAGGTAGGCGACCAGCACCTCTCTCCACAGGGTGAAAGGTCGTGCGGCGCGACGATCGGCAACCGGGTCGAATCGATTGGAATCGTTTATCTCCCTTTTGTTTTCGCGACGGATCGGCGGGGTGAGTCCGGACATGAAGGAGGCCAACTTTCCGTTTATAATTAGGTGGCTAACTATTTGGGCATGGAGAGAGAAGCCTCTGTCGAGAATTGGCGACGATTCGAATCGCTACACGAATGCCTGGAATCCCAGCCGACTACTCCGCAGTCAGCGCACCGATACCGCGAACGACCCGCGAGAGCAGATCCAGAAAAACCGCACGCTCGTCGACAGTGAGCTCGTCGACCATTTCCTCGAGACGAGCAAAGTGTTCGGGCGCCATGTCACGCAAACGCTGAGCGCCGCGAGCAGTCAGGACGACCACCGCACCACGCCCGTCCTCGGCGGACGGACGCCGAGCGACCAAACCCTCCTGCTCGAGGCCGTCGACCAGCCCGGTCACCGTGGCTCGCGAGACGCCGAGATCAGCGGCCAGTCGCGAGGGAGATTTCTCCCCGTCGTGGTCTTCCAGATCCGCAAGCAAGCGGTAACGGCCGGTCGACAGTCCATACCTCGCGAAGTGAACCTCGGTTGCTCGACCGAGCCGCGCGCCCGCCGAAATCAGCCGCACCGCAACCAGCACCGCCTGCGGATCGGACCCGAGGCCGTAATGCTCCAACTGCCGCCGCGCCTGATCCAACGTGGGTGAGTCGTGATCGGTTCCGTCCACTGCCATGCAACTAATATGGCACCTAACTACATTCTGGTCAACCCTTCACCAGAGCGAGTGTCAACGCTGCCGAAGCCGTGCGCGAGTTGCAACAGGTCCAGATCGGCATGACTGCGAGCCAGAACCTGTATACCCATTGGCAGCCCCTCAGAATTGAAGCCTGCAGGCAGGCTGATGGCCGGCACGCCGAGAAGCGTTGCGATTGTTGCAACCTCCATCCACCGGTGGTACGACGACATGGCTCTGCCGTCGATCGATGTGGGCCAGTCCATTTCGATGTCGAACGGAAACACCTGAACACTCGGTAGCACGATGAAGTCGTACGTATCGAAGAGAGTCAGGAACGCGTTGTACATCGCGGTGCGCTTCACCGAAGCCTCGTAAACGTCCAGCGCCCCGATGGGCGGACGCCCATCCGTTCCATCGACCAGGCCCTCCACCTCGTATCGAGCTTCGGGCTTGAGCGCCGCCCGCGTGACCGCGTTGTAGTAGAGGGGGTACAGCTGAGAGCCGGCGAGCCAGTGCCGGAACGTCAGCCACAGCGGCCAGAGATCCTCATTTCCGTTGAACCCACCCGCTTTCGGCAGACCATGTTGTGAATCCATCTCGATTCCAAGCGCTTCGAAGATCTGTAGTGATGATTCACAGAGATCGAGCACTCCCGACTCCATGGGGAGATACCCACCGAGGTCACCCATCCACACTGCCCGTGCGCGGGAGAAATCTCGCTCCAACGTCGACGCCAGGCCTCCGTCCGAGTCGATGGACAACGGAGTGCGCGGATCGTATCCCGACATCGTTTGCAACAACATCGAGAGATCTGTAGCGGTGCGCGCCATCGGTCCGGGAACCCCCGCCTGTTGCACGAACACATCCGGCCCCTTCGCGGGTACGCGGCCGAAGGATGGACGAAGTCCGAGAATGTTGTTCCAAGCGGCTGGATTTCGAAGTGATCCCATGAAATCACTGCCGTCCGCTACCGGAACCATGTGGAGAGCCACTGCGACGGCAGCACCGCCGCTACTTCCGCCCGCCGATCGGCTCGGGTCGTAGGCGTTGCCGGTTGCACCGAAGATCTCGTTGTAGGTGTGTGAGCCCAGACCGAATTCCGGAACATTGGTCTTGCCGACGAAGATCGCTCCCGCGTCCCGTATTCGAGCAACGTGAATCGAATCACTTTGCGATGCAGGGATGTCGAACTCACCCCGAAAGAACCCGCGAGTCGTCTTGAATCCCGCCACATCGGCAGTGTCCTTGACCGCATGAGGGAACCCGTGCATCCATCCCATATCCTGGCCATCGGCCAGGAGCTTGTCGTGCTCTTGTGCCTCCTGCACCAATTCCTGTCGTGGGCGAAGACTGACAATCGCGTTGACCGAAGGGTTCACGGACTCGATCCGGTCGAGATAGGCATTCATCACCTCCTCGCATGACACTTGCCGATCATGAATTGCCGCCGACAAATCGGATGCGTCGAGTCGAACGATCTCGTTTCCAACGGGCAAAGTGGGCTGTGAAGACTTCAAGTGATGCTCCTCGAGTCGGTGCTGATCAGTAGTTCGGTGAATTGGAGCGCGGGCCGGTTTACATCGGTACCGCCACAGGGGATTCCCCGATGCGACTGAAGTGCGTCAGCCGTCCACTCAGGCGCTGTTCGGACGTCTCTCTCAGAGAGGAGACCAACGCGGCACGTAATGACTGGCCGACGCGTTCACAGAATTGGTCAGGTTCGTCGGCGGCATCGGGATACTCGGGTATCACCGCATGCACAATGCCGTCTGCCAGTAGATCTGTTGATCGAATGTTCTGCGCCGAGACCATCTCCGGCGCATGGACGATGTCGCGGTAGATGATCGCGCTTGCACCTTCCGGCGGTAGCGGGGACAACCAACTGTGCTGAGCGGCGAGAATGCGGTCCGCCGGCAACAGCGCCAGTGCGCCTCCACCCGCCCCCTGGCCGAGGAGCAGCGATACCGTCGGCGTCCTCAGCGCCAGGAGTTCTGCCAGGCACTTCGCAATTTGGTTCGAAAGTCCGCCTTCCTCAGCTTCTCTCGACAGATTCGCGCCGGGTGTGTCGATGACTGTCACGAGCGGCAGGTCAAGCTCTCGAGCAAGGTTGATTCCCCGGCGCGCCTGACGCAGTGATGCCGGGCCGAACGACTGTTGTCCGGTCTGGGCACGGCGATCCTGCCCGAGCAGAACGCACGAGATGTCCCCGAAGCGGACCAACGCAAGAATCAGAGCGGGGCTCTGTTGGCTTTGCCCGGTTCCATTCAGGAGCACCATGTCTGAAGCTGAACGGCCAAGTAGCTCGCGGACGCCCGGCCGTCCGGAACGGCGGGACGCAAGGACCGTTTCCCAGGCGGGTGTCGCGGGGTCACTGACATTCGGAAGCGCCAGTCCGCGCTCGTCAAGTGTCGGGCGCGAGGTCAAAACCCGCAGTAGCACGTCCAGTGTCTCCGCGAGCTTGTCAGGAGAGCACACTGCATCCACCAGCCCGTGCGCGTGGAGGTTCTCGGCCGTCTGGACCCCAGGTGGAAACGCGACGCCGTACAAAGTTTTGTACACCCTGGGACCGAGGAACCCGATGAGCGCCCCGGGCTCCGCGATCGTCACGTGACCGAGCGAGCCCCAGGAAGCGAAAACTCCACCTGTGGTGGGATTTCGGAGATACACCAAGTAGGGAAGGTGGGCTTCCTTGTGCGCGGTGACAGCGGCGGTGATCCTGACCATCTGAAGGAACGCCGTCGTTCCCTCCTGCATCCGTGTTCCACCGGAAACCGGCAGGGCGACAAGGGGTAGTGCTTCTCTCGTCGCCCGCTCGATGGCATCGACGAGGCGTCCGCCGGCCGCTACACCGATCGACCCCGCCAGAAATCCGAACTCACAGATCAGTACCGCGACCCGGCGTCCCCGTACCGTTGCGGACCCGGTCATCACGGACTCGTCCAGTCCGGTCCGCTCGCGCGCCGCGGCCAGTTCGTCCGTGTACGCACCACGCGCCATGCTCTGACGGACACTCGAATCCCACGACTCCCACGAGTCAGGATCAAACGTGAGATCGATCAACTCGTGTGCCGTCAGACGATTCATTGCCTTGCTCTCCTAGCCATTTCATGATTTTTTCGCCATCCGCACCGAGCACAGGAGGCGGTCGATGTGCGGTTCGGGTGACCTCACCTCCGCCAGGATCGAAGAACCGCAACGGTGGCCCCGGGATGGTCAGCCTCCCGAGCGTTCGATGATCGACGTCGACGAGGAGCCCCTGCGAGCGGGTCTGTTCCCACTCGTAGACCTCACGCAGGTTTCGGACTTTTCCTGCCGGAACGCCGATGGCCTCCAGCTTCGTCAACAGTTCTTCGGTCCCGTAGGCCCCGAAGACCATTTCGACCAATTCGTTGACCTTCTTACGGTTCTCGACCCGTTCCGGGTTGGTTGCCATACCGTGTGTATCCGGGTCGATCCAGAATCCGTCGCAGAAACGTTTCCACAGACCTTCACTGCCGACTGCGATCTGTACAGCACCGTCTGCCGTCGGAAATAGTCCGTACGGACAGATCGACGGATGATGATTGCCCTGAGCCTCGCCGATCTCCCCTGCGACGGTCCATCTCGTCCCCTGAAAAGCATGCACCCCGACAACACTCGCCAGCAGGGAGGTTCGGACAACTTGTCCCCTGCCCGTCACCTCCCTCTCTCGAAGTGCTGCAAGAATTCCGAACGCTCCGTGCACTCCCGCAAGGAGATCGGCGATAGGAACGCCGACACGTTGTGGGTCATCGGGTGACGAACCGGTCAGAGACATCAATCCGGCTTCACCTTGGGCGATCTGGTCGTACCCGGCGCGACCACCTTCAGGACCGTCATGGCCGAATCCGCTGATCGACAGCACGACCAGTCCGGGGTTGATCTCCGCTAACCTTTCCATCGGGAATCCCAGACGGTCCATCACGCCGGTGCGAAAATTCTCGATCAGAACGTCGGCACGTGCGATCAGGGCTGTGAGAGTTCGACAACCGTTCTCGGACTTCAGATCCAAGGCGATTGATTCCTTGTTTCGGTTTGCCGACAGGAAGTACGTCGATTCACGTTCGCCACGGGCGGGGTCGACAAAAGGTGGACCCCACCCACGCGTGTCGTCTCCACCGTCAGGTGTTTCGACCTTGACGACGCGCGCTCCAAGATCCCCGAGCATCATGGCCGCATGCGGACCGGCCAGTGCCCTGCTCAGATCCACGACGACTGTACCTGCCAGCGGTCCTTGATAATTCGGTGTCACTGCTGCTTCTGCCGGCACTGCCAAATCCTCTCGGGCGATGGGAGATCTGCTCCGTATCTGTGAGCTAAACACTGGAAGGAGAGAGGGATTCGGAAACTTCTCCAGCAGCAGTGAGGTCCTTTCCTTTCGACTCGGGCAGGAAGAAGATCACGGTGGCGACCGAGATCGCCATCAGAACAATGGCGTACCAGTTGAAGACGCCGGGAATTCCCTTGTCGGCGAAGAAGGCCTGGAGATACGGCGTCGTGCCACCGAAAATTGCGACGGCAAGGGAAGTCGGCAATCCGATTCCCACCGCGCGCATGCGAGTCGGGAACATCTCGGAGAACACAGCAGGACCGATGGACACTGTGCCGGCCATGAAGACCAGTGCAATTGCCATTGCCACGAACAACTGCCACGCCTGCCCCCGAATGATGGAGGTGAGCGGAAACAGCAAGGTGATCATCATGATTCCCGAGAAGATCAAAACCGGGCGCCGGCCGATTCGGTCCGAGACGGTTCCCCAAACAGGCAGCATGATGATGAACACCACATTGGCGGCGGCTCCCGCCCACATTGCTCCCGAAGGATCCACGCCGTGGACACTGATGGCATACGCCGGAGTTGCCACGGCCCACACGTAATAGTTGACCGTCGATCCAACCGTCATGGCGGCGACTCGCACCAGCAGTCGACGGTGTTCACGGATCTGCGACCACAGCGAGGGCTTGGACTGCTGCGATTCCGACTTCTGTGATTTGGCAGATGATTCGAAGATCTCTGTTTCCTGCAACCGTGATCGCAAGTACAGCGCGAACAGTCCGAACACACCGCCGAGCACAAACGGAATTCGCCAACCGTAACTGCTCATTTGGGCGTCGGTGAGGATTCCCGAGAGGACCGCCGCCAGAACTGCGCCGCAGATGATGCCGATGGTTCCGGAGAAGTAGATCAAGCTGGCCCACAAGCCACGCTTCTCTCGCGGCGCCATCTCCGAGATATACGTATTGGCCGAAGGCAACTCTCCGCCATGAGCAAGACCCTGGATCATTCGACACGTCACCAACACGACGGCAGCCCAGGCCCCGATCGTCTCGTGCGTTGGGGTCAGTCCGATGATCAGACTCCCCACTGCGGCGAGCCCGACTGCCACCGTCATCGAAAACTGTCGGCCACGGCGATCCGCGATCAATCCGAAGAGCACTCCACCGAAAGGACGAGCGACGAACCCGACAGCGAAGACTCCAAAAGTCTTCAGCAGATCAGACATCGGGCTTCCGCTGGAAAAGAACTGTGGCGCGAAGAACACCGCGAAAAGCGCGTAGATGTTCCAGTCGAACCACTCCATCGCGTTGCCGGTGCCGATTCCGAACAGAACCTTGAGGTTCTTCTTCCTCGACGAGGGCGGTGTGGTTTCTTTGTGGTGATCGCTCATCGTGTGCCTCCAGCGGTGACGGCCAACTTTTCGACGGCCAGTGCCGAATAGACCGCGGCCGCATCCCCGAGCACACCCTCGAAGAACTGTGCACGCGGCGAATGGTTTGTCGGAGCAGCGACCGGATCGCAGCCCGGCATTGCAGCTCCGAGCCCGATGAACGCTCCCGGAACTCGGTCCAAGACATAGGAGAAGTCTTCAGAACTACTTGTCGGCCTTGGTGATTCCAGGTAATGCTCCTCGCCGAGCAATTCGCGGATCACGCCCTCACTGAACGCAACTTCCTCCGCATTGTTGACGGTCAAGGGGAACTGGGCACGGAAGTCGATGTCCACCTCTACGCCGTGCGCGGCGGCAATGCCCTCCAGTCCACGGCGAATCACTGCGCCGAGTTGTTCCTCGTTCTCAGCCGACCAGTGACGGACGGTGGCACCGAAATGTGCGGAATCGGGGATCACGTTGTTTGCCGTGCCCGCATCCACGACACCCACGGTGATGACAACCGGATCGAATGCGTCGAAATCCCTTGTCACGATGACCTGCAGCGATGTGATCATCTGCGCCGCAGCCGTGATCGGGTCCTTCGCGCGGTGCGGCGACGAACCGTGACCGCCCGCGCCTCGCACCGTCACGTCGAGCGTGTGCGACGCCGACATGATCGGCCCCGGCCTACTCACGAAGAGTCCGGCCGGGATCCCGTTGGCCATGACGTGCAGTCCGTACGCGTAGTCGGCACGGCTCCCTGATGCATCCAACACGCCCTCGTCGATCATGTTCTTGGCCCCACCCCAGCCCTCTTCACCGGGTTGGAACATGAACACGACGTCACCGGCCAAGTGATCGCGGTGATGTGAGAGCAGCCTTGCCGCGCCGACCAATGCGGTTGTGTGCAAGTCGTGTCCACACGCGTGCATGGCTCCGTTCGTGGAGGCGAAATCCACCCCGGTGCGCTCGTCGACCGGAAGCGCGTCCATGTCGGCTCGCAGCAGCACCGTCGTCGTATCGCCTGAATCCCTTGCTGCACCTCGCAGAACGGCTGTAACCGAGGTACTCGAAGTTCCGGTGGAGATCTCGAGTGGGAGACCCTGCAGCGCTTCGAGCACCCGCTCCTGGGTTCGTGGCAGCTCGAGACCGATCTCCGGCTCACGGTGTAACTTGTGCCGCAGCGCGACGAGGTCGCCCTGCATCTCGTCTGCGTCATCTTTCAGGTTCACAGAATTTGGCCTTTCATTGGCAGGGGAAGACTCGCGAAGTTCCGGAGACAGACGCAGGTGCGATCTGCAGTTCTTGCAGCCCGGCACGGTGTGTCGTAGGTAACGATCTAGATAGCTATGATGAAGCTTCCCTTAGGAATGATCGAGAATTCGCAGGAATTTCGCATGAGTGATGAATCAATGAAGGAATTCGACATGCTCGACGCGGCGGACCAGGCAATGGTTCACGCTTTGCAGATCAACCCGAGGGCAAGTTGGGCGCAGATCGGGAAGGCTCTCGAGCTAGACCCGGTGACGCTGTCGCGTCGATGGATCCGTCTGGTCGACCGCGGTGCAGCGTGGATAGGGTGTAATCCTGGCCCGATCCTGGCCGCCTCCGGTCTGGGAAACCTTGCCTTCGTGGAAATCGACTGTGTCAACGGCAGCGTGCAAGCCGTGGCGCACGCGCTCAGTGAGCAGCGGATGGTGACCGGCATCGAACACGTGACGGGCGCACGAGATCTGCTGGTCACGGTGATGGTGACGGATTTGAGCGTCCTGTCGCAGTGGGTCACCGAGGAGTTGGGTGCCATTGCCGGCGTCGTATCGAGCCGCATCCAGCTCGCCGGGACGATCTACACCGGCGGTAGTCGGTGGAGGTTGCGTGCGCTGAGTTCGAGTCAGGCAGATGCTCTGGCCGCGACGCGCATCACGGTCGATCACCACGGCGCATTTCGGCCGACAGACATGGACCGACGCATCATGGTTGCACTGTCGGTGGACGGACGCGCGTCGTACACAGAGTTGGCCGAGGAATGTGGCGCCAGCATCGACACGATTCGACGACGCGCGCGGCGCCTCTTTGCCGCTGGAATGGCACGACCCCGCTGCGAAGTGGCCCGCCCCCTCTCCGGAAGCCAAGTGACCGTCATCCTCTGGGCCCAGGTTTCACCGTCTCAGATCGGCCATGCTGCACTGACGATCTCGGCTATGCCCGAGGTCCGCCGGTGCACGGGGGTCACTGGTCGCGACAACTTGCTGATTGTCGCGTGGGCACGGTCCGTGGACGACGCGCAACGGCTCGAAGGTCGGTTGTGCGAAGCACTACCCGGGCTCTCGATCGCAGATCGCGCGATCTCGCTGTGGACGATGAAGCTCAACGGTCATCTACTCGACGAGCGAGGGTACCGCGTGGGAGCGGTACCGATCAGCCCCGGTGAACCGGCCCGTCGCAGTGTGGAACCTTCCAGCTCGAGCTGAATGTTGCGCTCTTCGAAAGCCCTTGGAAAGCAGGACGATCAGCTCTTTGCGGTGCCGGACAAACCGAGCGCAGTCGGCAGTATGTGATCGACCAGCATGTCGACGATGCGTTCAGCTTCGTCGGGATCGAGGAGGGTCGCGAACCGGACGGTCGAACCGGCGATGTGATTGCAGGTGAAGACAAGCTGATCGACGTCATACTGCATGGACTCCGGCACGACACCCCGGATCACGTCAGCGATGAGAGCACTTGTCTGACGCGTGTTCTCCACATCGATCCGAGCGAGATCGGGGTTTGCGACGGCGGCTGACCACACCGCCGCGTACGTGGTGTCGTCGCGGAAGATCTGCCAGTAACCGCGGACCACGGAACTGATGACTTCGCGAGCGTCTTGCACCGTCCCGGCGGGAGCAATCGATTCGATGAGCCTGGCACGCACCAGAGTTTCGTATCGCTCGAGCAGCGTCTGCACGATGGCGGTCTTTCCCGGAAAGTACCGGTAAATCGACGGGAGCCGAAGGTCTGCTGCCGATGCCAGTTCGCTCATGGTCATGGCATCGATTCCGTCGCGCGCGATGAGCTCTGCCGCACAGTCCAAGATGGCCTCGACGCGCGCCTTGCTGCGCTGCTGTTCCGGGAGGCGACGGGAGGGAACGGCGTCGGGCGTCATCGTGCAGTCTCCGTCATGGATACGAGAATATACGGCCTTCACCGCTTGACATGACAGAGTGTCACGTTCACCATATGTGAAAGGTTCTCACGTATCGGTTCGATTGTTCGCCGGTGCGCTGACGATCCACTTCGATCAGTTCGGCCTGACATCGCCGACGACCCAATCAAGTTGACACACAAGAGGAGTCAAGACGTGTTGGAAAACGGTGTGCCGATCGACCAGGTACTGGCGGAGCTAGCCGAACGGCATCGAATGGATGATCCGTACGCAGATCGCCCGGGCATGGTCAACATGTACAACACTGGTCTCGACACCGTCGAGAAGGTCGCAACGGACGCCTTCGGAATGTACATCCATGTGAATCCCCTTTACTCGTCGACGTTTCCGAGTGTTTATGCGTTGGAGAAGGAGTTGGTCCGCGCCGCGAACGACATGCTGCACGCACCCAACGACGCCACCGGCAGCTGGACCATGGGTGGCAGCGAAAGCATCATGATGGCCACGAAGGCTGCCCGAGACGGGGCGAAGCACATCACGCGGCCGAACATGGTGCTTCCGATCTCGGCCCATGCGGCATGGTGGAAGGCAGCGCACTACCTCGGCGTCGAAGCTCGAACCACGACGGTGGATCCGGAGACGTACAAGGCTGACGTCGCTGCAATCAAAGCGGCCGTCGACGAGAACACGATCTTCGTGGTTCTGTCGGCCCCCCAGTACGGCCAGGGCGTGATCGATCCGATCGAAGAGATCGGTGAGTTCTGCCTGGAACAGGGGATTCGCCTGAACGTCGATGCCTGCATCGGCGGTTGGGTTCTTCCGTTCGCTGAACGGCAAGGATGCGAAATTCCGCTGTGGGACTTCAGAGTTCCCGGCGTCAGCTCGATCACCGTCGACCTGCAGAAGTACGGGTACACGAACAAGGGATGCTCGCTCGTTCTGTATCGCACTCGCGAACTGCGTCTTCCGCAGTTCTTCGCACACGCGAATTGGACTGGCTACCCGATCGTCAACTCCACGGTGATGAGTTCGAAACCAGGCGGGTTGCTCGCCGCAGCATGGTCGATCGTCAAACACATCGGTGACGACGGCTACATGCATCTCGTCGAGGAGGGTCTGCGGATTCGCCGGGAACTGGAAGCGGGGGTCGCCGCGATACCCGGGCTGCGAATCATGGGGAAGCCCGAATCCACACTCGCTGCAATCACCACCGATCCAGACGCGGACGAGGGCGTCGACTTCTTCCTCTGGATCGACGAACTCGCGAAGCGGAACTGGACCATGCAGCCGCAGTTGACGCAGCCCGGCGTTCCTCCGAGCATCCATTTCACGATCGCGAAACAGCACGGTAGTTACATGGCCGAGTTCATCGAGGCCATGCGAGAGGCCTTGGACGCAGCGCGCCTTCGTGATCCCTTGATTCCGGCGGAGCGCCTCGCCGAGATTCACGCCCTTCCGGCGGACACGACCTTCGCCGACATCGTGCCCATCGTGATGGAGAGCTTCGAGGACGGGAAGCCGTCGACGAAGACTCACCTCGTGCTCGACGCCTTGCCGATGCCGCTGAGAGAGATGGCGATGCTCGCGTACTTCGATGCACTCACGTGAGCCGGCGATCAGTTTCGATCGACGAGACAACAACTCGGTCATACCGCGACTTCAAAGACCTCCTGTTCACTCGAAGGAGATCGTTGGTGGATCCGGACAGAGCCGATGAGAACGAGCCTGACTATCGATTCACTCTGGCGAACGAGCGAACTTTTCTTGCCTGGATCAGGACTGCATTCGGCCTTCTGGCAGGTGGCGTGGCGATCGATCAACTGATTGCACCGTCACCGGCCAGGACCGCAATCTCGATTGCATGTCTGTCGATGGCGACAGTGCTCGCGACCGGCGCCTATACCCATTGGCGCCGTGTGCAACGCGCGATGCGGCAAGACAAGCCGCTGCCGAAGTCCGCGCTGATGCCAGCAATCGCTTGCGCCAGTGGGATGATCGCTGTTATCGCGATGCTGTCGGTGGCTCTGCCATGAACGGCGTCACAGCTCGCGATCCCGGACTTCAACTGGAGCGCACGGCATTGTCCTGGCGGCGAACTGCTTTGGCATCTACATCCATCGCCGCTCTGTTCATCCACCAGGCCGCGAAGGAAGGATGGGAGGCATCTGCGATCGTCCCTCTCCTGGCCACCTTCACCTTGCTCGGGACGGCGTGCGCTGCATTCATACGGGACCGAACATTGCGGAGTGGATGCGTAAGACTTTCTCGATCAACGGCATTCGCGGTTTCTTGCGCAACCGCAGCTACGGCGGTCGGCACAGCGGCAATACGCATTGTCGGCACGTAGACGGACCGCTGCCGTCGGAGGTCCGTCTACGTCCGAGGGTTCGGATGCTCATTCGGATACGGCAGGACCTTCTCGAGGGCGAGCCCTATCGCAAAGGCCGTGTGGTCGTCGTACGGCCGCGTGACTATCTGTGTACCGGTGGGGATTCCGTTCCGAGCGAAACCGGTGGGGATTGTCAGCACCGGGCAGCTGCTCAGGATGTTGAAGGTGATGGCCGGTACGGCCTCGAGATAGAATCCCAATTCTGTTCCAGCCACATTGATTCCGTGTTCGACGTAGTCGTCGCCGGCAAGAAAGCCATCGGTCACCACTGCCGGAGTGATCAACGCGTCATAGGTGTCGAACAGGGATCCGACCGATGAATACAGTTCGGCTTCGATCGCGAGTCCGTCGAGGAAAGTCGCATCACCACGGGTGCGGCGTGCCCATCGGGCGAATTCCTTCGCGTACTCCGTGACCTTGTCGGGGTGCGCGGACGCTTCGGCGGAGATCGATGCACCGAACACGTGATCGTAGTGAATGGCGGCCGCACGCATGATTGCAGCGCGTGACAGGTCGACTTCGATGATCTCCGCGCGTGCGCCCAGCGCAGTAAGGGTGTCCACCAACTTGGCGGTGTTGGCGGCAACGTCCGGATCAACCGGCCAGTCGCCCAACGCGGGGATCACGGCGATACGCATTCCTGTCAACGAATGCGTTGCGAGGCCGGACAGCGGCGATGCCGGTACATGCGAGGCAATGTCAGTGGAGGTCGGTCCCGCGATGACCGACTGCAGTGTGAGGCAATCACTTACGGTGCGAGCCATCGGACCGCAGTGGCAGTAGCGATCGAGATTGAATGGCGGATCGACGGGGACACGGCCGTGCGGTGGCTTGAACCCGACAATTCCGTTGAGAGACGACGGAGTTCGGATCGATCCTGCAACATCGGAACCGGTAGCCAAGTGCGTCATACCGGTGGCAAGTGCGACTGCCGATCCACCGGAAGACCCGCCGGAGGAGTATTTCGTGTTCCACGGATTGCGAGTGACGCCCCACAACTCGGACTGTGTGAACGCGGCCGAGGAGAATTCGGGCGCCGTCGATCGCGCGTGGACGATGGCACCGGCGTCGACGATCCGCTGCACGAAAGTCGAAGTGTGGGTGGCGATCAAGTCCTCATAGACCTTGGACCCTTGAGTCCACGGTTGGCCTTGTACCGGTTCATCCTCTTTCACCACGACGGGAACACCGGCGAGCGGGAGGCTGGCATCCGAGCCGCGGGCGTAGTGGCGTTCCGCTGACTTCGCCTGTGCCCGTGCAGTATCGAAGAAAGTGTGTCCCACTGCATTCAAGGTCGGGTTGAGCGCCTCGATACGTTCGATGGTGGACTCGAGCACCTCCACCGGCGACAGCGATTTGTCCCGGTAGCGTTCGAGCATCTCGGTCACATCCATGAAGGTTGAAACGGGTGTCTGGCGCATATCTGTGGTCCTGCCTCTATGAAGGTTTGTGTAGGCGGCTAGGTTGTCAGTTCGTGCTTTGCCGCGACGGGATTGCGGAATGTGGCGAGCAGCATTGCGAGAGTGGCGATTCCCGCGGCTATCCAGAAGACCGTTTCGGAACCGGAGTGGTCATGAATGCGTCCACCCGCGAACGCGCCGAGGGCGATGCTTGCATTGAAGACTGCAACCCACAGAGCCGCAGCGGCCTCTCGGTGAACGGGAGCTGCTTGTGCGATCCATGTTTGAGTACTCACCGATACACCACCGTAGAAGAG
The DNA here is from genome assembly GCF_001029585.1 of Rhodococcus sp. ARP2. NCBI lineage: Bacteria > Bacillati > Actinomycetota > Actinomycetes > Mycobacteriales > Nocardiaceae > Rhodococcus > Rhodococcus sp. ARP2. The sequence goes on from NZ_LEKE01000038.1 coordinate 32,705, forward strand.
GCCCCAGGCCGCCATGAGCAGAGCAGCTGTGATCAAGGTGGTAGCCGAGATCGGGAACAGGGCAAGGGTGATCGCTACTCCCGCGCTGAGGATGACCACCACAGTCTTCGGAGACTTGGTGGCAGATGGCCCGGCTATGAAGTTGCCGACAACGCCCAGAGCCCCGTAGATCAAGAGCATCGTGCCGATCTGCGCAGGGTGCAATCCTGCGAAGAACTCCAGCCCCGGACGCACATAGGTGTACGCCGCGAAATGAGCGGTGACGATGAGCGCGGTAATCGCGATTCCGACCCGGACTCCCGGGTTCCGAAAAGCCACCGCGAGACTCCCGAGCGACAAAGCTTGATCAGCTGGCATCACGGGTAGGACAGCGAACATGGCGAGCGCGATCAGCGTCGCGGCGCAGCTGAGAGTCCAGAATGCCACGCTCCACCCGGCCGCTGCTCCGATATACGTCCCCGCAGGGACACCGAGAACTGAGGCAACCGCGATTCCGCTGAAGATGATCGTGGTCGCCAACCCGACGGATCTGGAACCCACCAATTTGGGTGCCAGGCTAGCGGCGAGTGCCCAGACTCCGCCCATGCTCACACCGAGTAGGACGCGAGCACCAGCGAGGACAGCGAAGCTTGGTGCGAGAGCCGTGAGGGCGTTCGCCGCTGCGACTACAAACATCAGGACGATAAGCGTCGACCGACGATCGAAGCGCCGGGTCACGATGGGCACGAACGGGGCAGTGGCCGCTGCCACCAATCCGGTAATGGCCAGTGAGAGCCCGATGGTCCCTTCGCTTTCCACCAGGTCAGCACCGATCGGGGTGAGTAGCCCGACCGGCATCATCTCTGCCGCGACAACGATGAAGGTGGACGCTGCGATCAGGGCGACCGCAGCCCAGTGGTTCTCGATGGTGTGTGCGTGGGTTGAGGACGTGGGCGCGGGGCTGTTTTGCCCGGGCGCGGAATGTGGCATGTAACCAGAGAAGCTCCCGCACGCCCAAGGATCAACGGCGAATCGCTCATCCAACCATTAGCTCAATTCATCGATGAGCCATGATGGGAGTGGTCGAATGAGTCGAGGGTCGGAGTGAAAATGTCGGAGCCTCCGATGCGTGAGATCGAGTGTTTCCTCGTTCTCGCTGAAGAACTGCACTTCGGTCGCACCGGCGAACGACTGTTCATCTCCCAGGGCCGAGTCAGTCAGCTGATCAGCGGGTTGGAGCGTCGTATCGGCACCAGCCTGGTGGCGCGCACCAGTCGCCGCGTACACCTGACTGAATTCGGTGCCGAGTTTCTTGCGTCGTTGGCTCCCGCGCATCGTGCGCTTGTCGGAGTAATCGAGGACGCTCAGTCAAGAGCACGCAACATGCCGACGCCGCTTCGGGTGGGTTTCCAAGGAGCAATTTACGATTCGATCGCGGCTGCTGTCTCTCGTTTCGAGATACAACATCCGCAAACTTGCGTGACCATCAAAGAATTACCCCTGGGTGATCCGTTCAGTGATGTACTCGCCGGGCGAATCGATGCGGCAGTGGCACTTCTCCCCGTAGATGAGCCCGAGCTGACGACCGGGCTCGTCTTTTCTCGACAGCCCCAGACCCTGGCCGTCTCAGTCCATCACCCGTTCAGTGAACT
>NZ_LEKE01000062.1:0-31892 GCF_001029585.1 Rhodococcus sp. ARP2
ACCCGCACCGTTACCGGTGTTCGTGAACGTGAGCGTGTACTTGATGTCCTGACCGGCAACAACATTCGAACCCGACACCGGATCAGAGGACTTCACCACAGCAATCTTCGGAGACACCACCGGATGCTCGGTCGTCACCGGCGGAGGAGTGATCTCCGGACCGGTCGGCGGCTTCGCAGTACCCGTGACCTTGTTGCTGACCAGAACCCCGCCGGCAACACCGTCGTTGACCTTCACCTGATAGGTCAGAACAACCGACTTACCCGCCTCGAGTGCACCGGTCCACGAGAGCATGGTCCCCGACAGAGTCGGAACAGCGGCAGGAGCACCATCGACCGTCGCCTTCAGCGAACCGGCCACGAGCGTCGCGTTGTCGAGAACCTTCGACAGATCATCGGTCAACACCACCGGATTGAGCGTCGTCTTACCGGTGTTCGCACCCGTCACCGTGTACGTGATCGTCTGACCAGCATTGACGCCGGTACCCGGCGCCGGATCCGCTGTCTTCGCGACCGTGAATCCCGGAACCGAGTGATTCGTCTCCACCGAAGGAGGAGTGATCTCCGGACCGGTCGGCGGCTTCGCAGTACCCGTGACCTTGTTGTTCAAGACTGTGCCCGCGGCAACGCCGTCGTTGACCTTCACCTCATAGGTCAGAACAACGGACTTACCGGCTTCGAGAAGTCCGGTCCAGGAGAGCGTGGTGCCCGACAGCGTCGGGGCGGCGACAGGAGCACCGTCGACGGTCGCCTTCAGCGAACCGGGAACGACAGCAGCATTGTTGAGAACCGCACCCAGATCATCGTTGATCTTTACCGGATCAAGGTTCGTCTTGCCGGTGTTGGTTCCGGTGACGGTGTACTTGATCGACTCGCCGGCCTGAACCGTCGAACCGGAAATCGGATCAGCAGTCTTCTCCAGTTTGAAGCCGGGAACCGAGTGATTCGTCTCCACCGTAGGAGGAGTGATGTCCGGACCGGTGGGTGGCTTCGCAGTACCGGTGACCTTGTTGTTCAGAACCGTGCCCGCGGCAACGCCGGCATTGACCTTCACCTGGTAGGTCAGAACAACAGACTTACCAGCCTGGAGATTGGCGGACCACGACAAAATGCTGCCCGACAGGGTCGGAGCAGCGACAGCAGCACCGTCGACGGTCGCCTTCAGCGAGCCCGGAACGACAGCAGCATTGTTGAGAACCGCACTCAGATCGTCTTTGATCGTCGCGGGAGTTAGGGCCGTCTTGCCGGTGTTAGCACCGGTGACCGTGTACGTAATGGTATCGCCGGCCTGAACCGTCGAACCTGTCGCGGGCACAGCGGTCTTCGCGACTGTGAACCCGGGCATGGGATGCGTCGTGCAGAGATTGGTTGCAGGATCGCATGTTGTGGGAGGAGTTGTCGTCCCCGGAACGAGGTAGTTGTTCAGGACTTTGTTGCCACCGTCTTTGACCGTGACGGTGTAGGTGACAGTCCCTTTGCCGCCGGCTGGCAATGTGCCGCCGACTTTGATTTTGTCGGCGCCGTCCAATGCAGCGGTGAGTCCGCCTGTAGCAGCACCGACCGCAACCGTTCCGTCATCAATGACGTCGGCAAGGAAGTCCGTGTAGTCGATCGTTGCCGGCGCAGTGCCGGGATTCTCGAAATTCAGAGTGTAGGTGATTGTTTGGCCGATATTGACCGTCTCACCGGTAGGTGGTGACGACGACTTCTTCACGAGAACCGGAGTGTTCTTGACCTTGCAGTACACGTTGTCGCCCGGTGTGAGTGCTGCCTGCGCAACGTCCCCGACCCTGAGCGCCTGGGTCACACCGTTTACCTGGCAATCCCATGACGTCGCATAGTTCGCGGTCTTGGTCGCCGAGGTAGTTGGCTTCTCCCAGAACGTGACAGGAGTAGGTGTCGTATCTGCGAGGAGCGTACGCCAGCCAGTCGATGCCGTCGTATCTGTAGCGCCGGTCGTGGTGCTCTTGATCTCGGTCGCTGCAGCAGCACCCGCGTTTGCGTGGTGGCCGGTGCTCATGCCGATAGTGAAATCGTCACCGGGGGTGACGCGCGTGAGGTCCTTGTCGATCTTGACCTTCGAGAGCAGGACACCGAAAGCCAGACCCTGACGAGAGGTCGCCAGAACGGTATTACCGAACGTCGCCGCGAAGTTGGTTGGAGCGGTCGATGCAACAACCAAAGTGCCCGGCGAATACTCCTGGTTGTTGACCAGGTTCCAAGAATCGCATCGGACGGTGGTGGCGGGCATAGCCGTCAGCCCACCGTCACAAGCGCGAATTCCGGGATAGCCAGGTTCGTCAACACCAACTGTGCGCGCGATTTGTCGCAGCGGCTTGTCCGAATTGAAGGTGAGGAACTCTTTGTCGGTTGACGTGTTTGCGTCAGTCGACTCCGCATCGGCTGCTACGAGACCGTAGTTGTACACCGTGCCATTGGGCCCGGTCATCACGATGTTCTTGAGCGACACCGTCCCGCCGGATTGTCCATTCACGGAGGACTTCTGGTAGATCGCGGGCTTGATCGTCGACGGCACACCCGTGTAGGCGGACGTTCCCAGCGCTGAGTAACTCAACGTGGGGAGTGCCTTCGCTTCGACCCCCTGATGCGTCTTTCCTGCTACCGAGTCGGTGAGGAAAGCCTTGAAGTTGATCTTGTAGCCCTCGGTGAGCTGGATTTCCATCGACTGCCCGGCCGCGGATGTAGCCGCGGCTTCGTTGAGCGCCGACATGTCGATCCAACAGATGTTCTGCGAGAAAGGGCCGGTGTTAGGGGCGCTGAAGGCACAGCCCTTTGCGGGCTGTTCGTCCGGCAGGACAGCAGCACGAGCCGGCGTCTGAGCCTGAACGGGACCGCCGAGCGTTGCGGCCGGCTGCGCTGATGCAGCTACTGCCGTCGCGCCGGAGAGGCCGAGAATCATCGCGATGGCGGTCCACACCACCGTCCACGCTCGCACCCAGGGCGGGAGCCCTGCGGTGAATAGGGCCGACCTTGTCGGCGGTATGTCGTTAGGCATTTCTTACTCCCCAGGATGTGCCTGATCGATGTTCGGTGGACGGAGATGCGAGAGCGCTGGCGCGAACTCCCGATTGATCGGTTGATTCGGGTCGATCCGCCTGTTTTCGGCTGATCGACCTCACACCGGACGCTGTTGCCGGTCCTGTCATTCGAGCTCCTCTTCGGAAACACCTGCGTGTTGGAAGAGCCGCCCTGAACAGGACCTTGGTCCTCGAAATCCGTGCAAATCGAGAGCAACCTTCCAGTTATCTCGATCAAGATAACAGATAACCGGGAGCTTGCCCATCGAAAGTCAGACAAAGCAGACCGATCGACGTTTTTGTTCGTAGATCGGACAAGCTTCGAGGAGCAGCGTTGTTCAAGCGGACAATTCAGCCCTCGGAGTACGGCACCGCTCCGAACGCGATGGCATTCGGCGTTTCCGCTGACCAGATCGGGTGACGACCAACTTCGAGGGCGACAAGGAATCTGGACAAATGCCCAATATGGATAACGCCTGTTGGATGCGCCACAGCGCCTCGAACCATGAGCGGAAACTCCGTACTGAATGGAGGCCGATCACCCGTGCGAGCACGTCGAAATTTTTCGAATTGATCCAGACCACACCCGGCGACGGCTGCCGGTAACGAAGTACTCCGGGGCTCCGATAATCGGATTGCGAGGTGCCATCTTCGACCGAAACCGAGCGGGCGCCTTCGAGCCAGACCCAACTTCAAGTCCGTTTTGTAGCTTTTCAATTGGAGCGGTCCTGCTCATTTTCTGCCATAGCTATCTTCTGATCCTGCTCAGCTAGTCGAAAGTTCAGCGACTGTGGCTACCACTCGGCAGAATTCTCGTAACTGGCGAGCAACAACCGGACTAACCAGCCAAGCGTCACAAGAGTGCCAAAAAGGGCCCTTCCGCGTGCCTCGAGGCAAAATGCATCGAGGGCGAAAGGGCCCGAACCGGGCACCACGGAGCCAAGGGCCCCCGCCGCAAACTAGCTGCTGCCGAACCCCACACTGTTGGCGTAGCGATCGAAATCGCCCTGCGCCCCGCTGTAAACGTTGATATCGGTGTTTCCGGTGATCCCGGGGATGCGTCCGGTGCTGGTGTACTGCCAGAAGGTCCAGTTGGACCAACCGCCGGGCAGCGGGCCCGGAGCGTTCTGCCCGTTGTAATCGGCGATCCACAGCGGGTAGTGGTTGAACTCGGTGGTGTTGGCCATCTGAGTGCGCCAGAAGTTGGGATACGTGTAAATGATGGGCTGCCGCCCGGTGAGTGCCTGGACTGTATTCAGGTAGCGATGAGTCCAGTCGATGACCTGACCGGCGGGAAGTCCCTTCGCATCCTCTAGATCCAGAACGGGCGGGAGGTCACCAGGTCCGTTGATACCCAGGACGATCGCCGAATAGAAGGCAGCCTGGGCTTCGGGGGACTGGCGAACATCTGCGTAGTGGTAGGCCCCGCGCGAGACGCCGGCAGCCCGCATGACCAGGCAATCCTGGATGAAGTACGGATTGACGTAGTTGAGCGACTCGGTGGCCTTGACCATCGCGAACTCGTGCCCTGACGCCTTGACCTGGAACCAGTCGATTCCGGTTCCGTCCACGTGCTGCCACGACGAGACGTCCGGGCCGCGGGGAGCGTCGGCAGCGGCGAGGCCAGGTGCCGTGATCGCGATGGCAGCTGCCATCGCGATCGGGGTGAGCTTGCCCAGTGTCCTGACGATCCGTCGCTCGACCATTTCCCGAGAGTAAGGTCGACTAGTCCGTTTTGTCCGCTAATTCAGGGAATGTTCACTCAACCGAGCCAATCGAGAACGGCCGCCGCGGTCCACGACTGTTGCATACTGCCCAGCGGCTCACCGGTGAAAGGCTCGTAGTACTCGGCAAAGCTGCCGTCACTGGCCTGCCGCAACCCCTCCGAACGCAAGACGTGCGATCGCTCGGCCCACCCCCGACGCGCGAACGCCCACGAGAACAACCACGTGATCACCGGCCACACCGGGCCGCGCCAATACTCCCGAGGACGGAAATCGCCGGAAACCGGAGACGTCGACGGTGGGACGGCAAATCGCATGTCCGGGTGACCACAGAATTTGGGCCCCTCGAAAGTACGCAACAGCGCGCGCTCGGCATCACGACTCAGGCCGCCGCACAGCAACGGCGCAAACATCGCGATGGTCTCGGTATGAACCCATCGTCCGGTGCGAAGATCGAAATCCTTTGCTGCACCCGATCGTTCATCGGTGGTGGCAATTACGCCCTGCCGGAATCGATCTGCCCAACCGCGCAGATCACGGACGTCGGAGTTTGGTCGCGAATGCTCCTCACCGATAGTTGCCAAAACGTCACATGCCATCGAGAAAACCGCACTGACAAACACGTCCTCCACGGCAAAACTCATGGCAGTGGCGAGTTGAGAATCCTCGTACCTCACGGCCTTCATCTCTTCGAGAAGCCAAAGGTAGCGGTCGTATTCGTGATCCGTGGGTCGCTGAGACAAGTCGGTCACCACAGCGAGATCAGCGCGCTGATACGCAGGCACTTGTCCCGCAACAACATTCGCGTACGCCAGATCCCATCGCGGAGAATTGTCCATCCCCGATTCCCACCCGTGATAGAGCGCGATGCGGCCGTTGCCGTCGAGATCGCGGGCCTCCGCCAACCAGCGGTGCCACCGAACCAGATCACTCCAGCGCCGGTCGAGGAACTCTTCCGCGACCGCACGCGTCGTACGTCCGTGCCGACGCGAATGATCGAGAATCCGCTGCACCGCAATCGCGTGAACGGGGGGTTGGGTGATTCCCGATGTAGCTGTACCCAAAGGAGCATGCGCTGCCAACGCATTGACATCCCAACGCGTCGGGCCGGGGAAGTAGCCGTCGACACCGTTCGCGAACACGATGTGCGGAATCATTCCGTTCTTCCACTGAGCCGAGAGCAAGGTATCGAGCTCTACTACCGCCCGTTCGACGCTGAGCGGCGCCAAACCTACCGCGACGAACGCGGCGTCCCAGCTCCACATGTGGGGATACAGCTTCGGGGCAGCGCTGGTCATCGTGCCCAGGTCGTTTCCGCGCAGCAGGTAGGCAGCTCGGGCGGCGAGCTGAGTCGGGGTAAATCCGCGGTCGGCCATAGATGTCTATTTTGCGACGCGTGGCGCCTTTGCGCTCATCGAGCACGAATCGGGCGCCGTAACCGCGATAATGTGGCAACACCGTCAGGCGATCTCGAAGTGGAGGGCTTGTGCGCGAGAAGATCAAAGCACTGCTGTTCGACGTCCAGGGCACAGCGACCGATTTTCACAGCACCCTGTGCCGAGAGGCCCGTCGGATCACCGACGCCGACGTCGACTGGCCAAGATTCGTCAATCTCTGGCGCGCTGAGTACTTCGCGAACACCTCCGAGGCCGGCGACGCCACAGGCGAATGGGTGACAGTACATTCGGTGTACCGCGAGGCTCTGCGCAAGCTGTTGGCCCGCGAGAGCATCGAACTTTCCGATGCCGAACAGGAAGAACTCACCACCGCCTGGAAATTCCTGGACCCGTGGCCGGACACCGTCGCAGGCCTGACAACCCTGCGCCAGCAGTACACAATCGCTGCCTTGTCCAACGCCGATGTGAATGCCGCAGTCAGCATCTCCCGGCACGGAAATCTGCCATGGCATGCCGTCTTCACCGCCGAAATGGCCGGTGTCTTCAAACCAGATCCGAAGATCTACCACCTGGCTGCTCGATACCTCGGGTTCGACCCGGCCGAGATCATGATGGTTGCCAGCCACAAATATGACATCCGGGCGGCCAAAGCTCTCGGGTTCCGCACAGCCTTCATAGCCCGACCACTCGAATTCGGAGCCAGGGGCAATCCCGATGTGTCATTCTCCGACGAGTTCGACATCAACGCCGAGGACTTTCTGGATCTGGCAGCACAATTGGTCCACTGATGCCGTGCCTGCGCGTCGTTGCTGGTATTCCTACGTGAAGGAATATCGAAACGGACAGGCGGTTTGGATTTCATGGGCACCAAGGAAGACAGCGCTACCCGCGAACGCAAGGCCCTGCGGTACTCCCTCGTGGTCGCAACGGCGTTGGCTGTGCTCGCCGCATTCTGGGGCTGGATCTCGCAGTCCCAGGTGATCCTGCTCGACGGTGTGTACGCCCTCATCGGAATGGTGTTGACGGCGCTGTCGCTGCGGGTCTCGCGGATAGCCGACTCGGGCCCCACCGCACGCTTCCCGTTCGGTAAGGAGGCATTGATCCCGGTAGTCATCGCTGTCCAGGGCATGGCGCTACTGGCGACGCTCGCCTACGCCGCAGTCGAGGCAGTTCGTGTCATCCTCGCGGGCGGGGCCGACGTCACCGCGGGATCGCTGGTGGCATACGGCGCTGTCAGCGCAGTGGTGTCGATCATCATCTGGCGCTACGTCGGACAAGTCGACCGCACATCTGATCTGCTCGTCGCCGAAGCCAGGCAATGGGGAGCGTCGGCTGCCTTCAGCGCGCTGGTCGCAGTCGGTGCTGTCGTCGCAATGATCCTGGGCCGCACCGATTTCTCCGACGCCGACCGATATGTCGACTCCGTCTTGGTCCTCCTCGGCTGCGCGTTGTTGGTCCCGCAACCGTACGCACTTCTGCGAACCGCACTGATCGAACTCCTCGAAGGTGCTCCCGGCGAAATCGTTCAGGCCCGCGTGCACGAGGCCATCACCGCCGTCCGCGACGAATTCGGCTTGGAAGAACCGACTCTCACCATGAGCAAGGTGGGTCGCAAGCTGTATATCGAAGCGACGTTCATGGTCGCGCCACACAGCTGGGACATCGACGGTGAAGACGCAGTACGACGCTCGTTCGCCACCAGCCTCGCCGATCTCCCCTACGAACCGTGGCTGAACATCGAACTGACTACAGATCCGGCGCTGATGCTCTAGCGACGGAATATGCTCTCGAACAACAGAATCACGACGGCCGGGCCCACCGCACCTTCTCGAAAACGTCCTTGACTCGAAAGTATGTTCGAGTATGATGGGAGATGGAACGGGGGGTTCTCATGACGATCGACATCACCGACGACGCTGTCACTGCCGTGGTCAACAGCTCCGCTGTGGGTGTGCGCGGACGATTGTGGCGGCTGCACCCCAGCGACGTCCGCGAGATCGCCATCACCGCGTCAGCGGAAATCCTTCGCCTGGAAGCCATTCGAGTGGCCGCGGTCGACACCCTGACGTTGAACCCGGACGAACAAGTACTCTGCTACCGCGGCACCGGACAATGGCTCGCGAACCACACCATGCTGCAAATCTCCACCGGCAGAAGAATCGCAACCCTAGGAAAAGCCCTACGGTCATTCCCCGAGATCGAAGACCAATTCGATGCCGGCGACCTCACTTTCGAGCACGCAGCACTGATCGTGGCGTTCTGCGAATCCCCACCCAAAACAATGCCCGACGCCGCGCTACCGTACTGCCGCGACACACTCCTCGCCGCAGCATCCGGCGTCGAAGCAACCACCGTAAAACTGCGCTACGCCATCAGCGTCCTCGAGCACATGTTCGAATCCGACGACATACCGCCAAGCGAAGATACCGATCGCAACGAACTGTGCATCTCCCCGACCCTCAACGGAAGAGTGGCCGTGCGAGGCGATTTCGACGGAGTGACTGGCGAGATGCTTCTCTCCGCCCTCTCCAGCCTCTCGATGCCCACCCCCGCCAAGGACGGCACACCCGACAAACGACCCGCCGCCACACGCAACGCAGACGCCATGGCAGAGCTGATCCGGCGCTACCTCGACAACGCTGCCACCGGTATCGACGGCGGCCAACGCCCGCACCTGAACGTGCACATCAACGCCAAAGACCTGGCCTACCACCGTGAATGCGCCACAACGGGTGATGGCTCAACACCTGGCCCGTCCGAGGACAACGATCCCGGCATGCTGGATCTCGACATTCACGATCTCGATAAACAAGATCTCGATGTCGGCCACATGCCCTGGATGGGACCACTGAGCGTCGGCCGCACCCGCATGATCGCCTGCGACTGCATGCTCGGCGCCGTCCTCCTCGACGAAAACGGTGCCCCCCTCGACGTCACCCCACTCAAAAGGCTTGTCACCGCGGCACAACGCACCGCCCTGATCGCCCGCGACAAAGGATGCGCCTTCCCCGGCTGCGACTGCGTCCCCGCCTGGACCGACGCCCACCACATCAAACACTGGGCCAAAGGAGGACCAACCGTCATGGACAACCTGGTCCTGCTCTGCCGAACCCACCACACCCTGATGCACCGAAAACCCGGATTCACCGGACAATGGGAAATCCAGGTAGGCGCTGATCACCTGCCCTGGTTCATCCCACCGCCAGGCATCGACCCCGACCAGAAACCCCGCCGCTCCACCACACGACGCTGAACCCGGAGGTCACCGAGCAAACGCCTCGGTGACCCATTCCGGCGTGCTCTCAATTGCCCGCCCACTCCAGAAGATTTTCGGCGGTCCACGTATTGATCACCCGATCCGCTTCGACGCCGCACTTTTCGGCCCGGTCACAGCCGTAGCCCTGCCAAGCCAGCTGACCGGGGGCATGGGCGTCGGTATCGATGGAGAAAAGACAATCGAGATCGCGGGCCAACTCGATCAAACGCGAAGGCGGGTCACGACGCTCCGGTCGGGAGTTGATCTCGACGGCGGTCCCTGATTCTCGGCAGGCCTCGAACACTTTCTCCGCGTCGAACTGCGACTCGGGCCGGGTTCCGCGAGCACCCTCGACAAGACGCCCGGTGCAATGCCCGAGAATATCGACACGCGGATTTCGCACTGCAGCAAGCATTCTGCGGGTCATCGCCTCGCGTTCGGACCGCAGCTTCGAGTGCACGCTCGCCACCACGATGTCGAGTTCGTCGAGTAGATCGGGATCCTGGTCGAGTGAACCGTCCTCGAGGATGTCCACCTCGATTCCCGTGAGGATGCGGAAGGGAGCCAGTTCGGCATTCAACCCGGCTATCACGTCGAGTTGAGAACGTAGGCGCTCCGCGGACAGCCCGTTGGCAACAGTGAGGCGAGGCGAATGATCGGTGAGGGCGCAGTAGTCGTGGCCGAGTGCTGCTGCGCGTCGCATCATCTCTTCGATGGGGCTTCCGCCGTCGGACCAGTCGGAGTGTGTGTGGAGATCGCCGCGCAGCGCTTGGCGCAATGGGCCGTCGCCGATGGGCTCGGCCTGCCCCCGCAGTTCCTCGAGATACTCGGGGACGCCGTCGTACGACTGGGCGATGATCATTGCCGTCTTGGGCCCGATGCCGGTGAGAGCCTTCCAACTGTCGGCCTTCCGGCGAGACTCCTTCTGCTCGTCGGACAATCCAGCAAAGACCTCCGCAGCTCGGCGATAGGCCTTGACGCGGTGCGTTTCAGCGCGTGATCGTTCGAGCCAGTAGGCGATCTCCCGAAGCGCTTCATCCGGTTCCATGAGACCACTGTTCCGTCAGCAGCGGCTCGCGGCAAGCCTTGATCCCCTTACGCTGTGAATATGGACGACCCGAGAGCACGATTTGAAGCCGCGCGGGTGGCTCACCTGGCAACGGCAGATGCGGCCGGCGTTCCGCACATCGTGCCGCTGGTATTCGTTTTGGTCGGCGACACCGTCTATTCCTGCGTCGACCACAAACCGAAGACCACCACCGCACTTCGCAGGCTCCGGAACATCACCGAGACAGGGCGTGCGAGCCTGCTCGTCGATCATTACGACGACAACTGGTCCGCGCTCTGGTGGGTCCGCGTCGACGGACGCGCGGAGGTCCTCGGCCCCGGCACCAAGGAGTCCGAGAACGCAATCGACGCTTTGGCCGCAAAGTATCCGCAGTACGTAGATCACCGACCGCACGGACAGGTGATAGCCGTCCGCGATGTGGAGTGGTCGTCATGGTCCGCAGCAGCCTAGTGTTCAAGGAGCGAAAGTGATTGCAACACTCTCAATTCGGGCAAATTGGCGGGGGATCGATGAAACGACGACAGTTACTTCAGCGCGCAGCCACAGGCCTGGCGCTGGTAGCGGGGCCTCAGGTGATCGACATGGGTAGCAGTTCCGGAAGCAGCCAAGACGCAACAACCCCGTTGGATGAGCTGTTGCAAGTCGTTTCGCTCTCCCACGTGAACGACCCCGCGACCACGCCGATTTTTCCCGGCGATCCCGCGTTCACTCTCGACACAGCGGCAACCATCGCAGACGACGGCTACTACCTCCAGTACGTCAAGGAGGGTGAACACACGGGCACACATTGGGGCGCACCCGCGCACTTTCAGGAAGGTGGACTCACAGCCGACCAACTCGATCCGGCCGACCTCTTCCTTCCCGCAGTGAAGATCGACATCCGGGACAAGGCTGCCGCCGATTCGGACTATGCGCTCACGGTCGCGGACCTTCAGGAGTGGGAAACGCGCAACGGCAAGATCCCCGATGGAGCGGCCGTGGTTCTCTGGACCGGTTGGGAATCGCGCTGGGGTAGCGAAGAATATGCCAACGCCGATGCCGAGGGTGTCACCCACCAACCCGGCTTCTCGGTGGACGCGGCGCGGTGGCTGATAGACACCGGACGCTTGGGCACCCGCGGAGCATTGGGAACCGACACCTTCGGTCCCGACCTCGGAAACGACGAGACCTACCCCGTCTCGACGCTCCTGTACGACAAGCATCGAATCAGCCTGGAGAACTTGAACAATCTTGCCGCCCTGCCAACCACCGGGGCGAGCATCCTTGTCGGTGGCGCGATCAACAAGGCCGGATCGGGTTCACCGGCAACGATCTTCGCACTCTTACGGCGCTAGTCTTCGCGGCGATCGCAGTAGACGACAACAGCGCCCTTTCCGCTTCTCTTCGCCTCGTACATCGCCGCATCGGCTCGGCGGAGAAGAGCGTGTGCACTCAGCGGCTCGTCGGCTAACTCGAACTGCGCGACACCAACGCTCGCACCTACCGACACCGATGTGTCTGCAGTCTGATCAGAACTGAGCGCGTCGACGATCCGGTGGGCTACGACGACGGCGTCGTCGATCGGGCCCTGCAGAAGCACCGTGAATTCGTCGCCGCCGAATCGAGCGACAAATGCACTCTCGGGAACCGCTTCACGCAGACGCGCCGTGAGGGCAACCAGCAACCGGTCACCGGCCGGGTGCCCGTAACGATCGTTGACCTGTTTGAAGTCGTCCAGATCGACAAGCATCAGCACCCAATCGGAGTTCGTGAGGCGATAGTTCTCGATGGCGCTCGCGAAGTGTTCGTCGAATGCGGCCCGGTTGGCGAGCTCGGTGAGTGGGTCGTGATGCGCTCGGTACCGGAGCTCGTCCTGCGCAGCGGAGATCTGTTGGAGGAGCGCGTCGTTCTCGAGGAGCGTGAGTATCTGGCGCACCAGCGCGAGAACCAGCACGCCGACGCCGAGTATCACGACCACGGCATCGAGGTTGCCGACGATCAGTGCCTGAACAGTCACGATCGTCGCGATCACCGCGATCAACAGATACGGCAGCAGCAACTGAGTCCGATCACTTCGCCACTGCTGTGGCGCGTCGCGGTTCCGAGGCTCGGTTCGCTTCGTCAGCGCCGCCAAGGCGATCAAAGGCGGCCCCGCGATGAACCCGGCATCGGCGATGGTCGGCATACTCTCGGCGCCGATCGCGACCAAGTACGCGTACAAACTGTCCGAAAGGGAGAGCATCACCAACCCGCACCCGAGGAACGTCAGCGGTTCGCGGATCTCGGCAACGGCCTTCGGCCCGATGACCATCAGCAAGACCATCGCGATCAGAACGAAGTCGGTGATCGGATACATCACCGCGACAAGAAACCCGAGAGATCCCGTCGGACCGGTATGAACGACGGCGCCCAGGGCGGTCGTCCACGTGAGGATGAACAATCCACCGACAACGACAAGACCGTCGAGCGTCAGCACGAGCCAGAGATGGATCGGGCCGATCGCCTCACGCCGGGGAGACTCACGTACCAGCGACAGAAGCGCCGGTACGGCAAACACCGGGAACATGAAGAAACCGATGTCCGCGATCGACGGCGACGGAAGTGGTACGTGGAGAACCGAGCGGTAGAACGCCCAGAAGAACATTCCGAGGGTCCAGCCGGCCATACCGAGAGCCATCAGAGTTCGCCAACGACGCTCGACTCCGTGATGGCGCCGCGACGTCCACCAACAGACCACAGTCGCAGTGGCGCCGCCGACGAGCTGGGCGACATCGTCCACCAGAACCGAGGTTCGTGGGCTGAGCAGCCCGGATCCGGCGAGGACGATGACCGCAACAACGACGCCGAGAACCAGCCACGTGCGTCGTGCTCGGAACTGCGTCATCGAAGGGCCCATCGGTGTTCAAGGCGTCACCACCGATTGTCTTGCAGCCGGCATCGTTGCGGCCGGAATGTTCGTGGTGACGAATGCCCGTACGAACCTACCCGATTTGGTAGCGGATTGTTAACTGGACGAACGATCAAGACCGCCCGTCAAGCCACGGCGCTGTATTCCGCTCGGGCCCTACTCCGCTGCGAAGTCCATTTCGCGATGACCCCCTGCGACGGGCTGAACAGGTACACCAGGGCGAATAGGATGCCCTGCGTCATCACAACCATGCCCCCGGAAGCTGTGTCGAGGTAGTAGCTGACGTAGATACCCGTAATCGCGCAGATTGCGGAAACCACCGGAGCTATCACCAGCATCCGCGAGAACTTGTCAGTGAGAAGGTAGGCCGTCGCGCCGGGGATGATCAGCATCGCCACCACCAGCACGACTCCGACAGCTTGCAGCGCCACAACGGACGTGAGTGCGAGGACGCCGAGTAGCAGCGCTCCGAGACGCTTGGGCGAAAGACCTATCGCGTTGGCATGGATCGGGTCGAAGGCGAACAACGTCAGATCGCGACGCTTGATCAACAGAATGCTCAACGCCAACGCGCCGAGTATCGCGACCTGCAGAAGATCGGACGAGCTCACCCCCAGCAGGTTGCCGAAAATGATGTGGTTGAGATCGGTCTGGCTGGGGGTCACCGAGATGAGAACCAAACCGAACGCAAAGAGAGTCGTGAAGACGATACCGATCGCGGCGTCTTCCTTGACGCGGCTGGTGTTACGGATCAGTCCGATCAGTGCGACGGCGATCAGCCCGAAGATCAAGGCCCCGATGGCAAATGGAGCGCCGACGACGTAGGCGAGGACAACACCGGGCAGGACAGCGTGCGAGACGGCATCGCCCATCAGTGACCACCCGATGAGCACCAACCAACAACTGAGCACGGCGCAGACAACCGCGGCCACAACCGCAACGGCCAACGCGCGCACCATGAATCCGTACTGGAGAGGATCAAGTAGCAGTTCTACGAGGTTCATCGATCAGGTCCTGTCCATCACGTCGAGACCGAAAGCCAGGGCGAGGTTTTCCGGTTGAAGCACGGTGTCCGGGTCGGCGTGCACCAGAACCTTGCGCATGAGCAGTACCGCCTCGTCGCAGAGTTTCGGCACGGCGTGGAGGTCGTGAGTCGAGACCAAGATCGATCGGCCGTCGGAAGCCAACTCTCGTAGCAGCGTCGAAATCGTTGCCTCGGAACGCTTGTCGACGCCGGCAAAAGGCTCGTCCAGCAACAGTATCGACGCGTCCTGTGCGATACCGCGTGCGACGAAGGCGCGCTTCTTCTGACCACCCGAGAGCTGACCGATCTGACGATCCGCAAATTCTGTGAGCCCTACCCGCTCGAGGGCCTCTGCCACCGCCTCGCGATCTGCACGCCGCGGACGTCGCAAGAACCCGAGGTGGCCGTACCTACCCATCATCACGACGTCACGGACACTGATCGGGAAGGTCCAGTCGACGTCTTCACTCTGCGGCACGTATCCGACGCGCCCGCTCTTGCGCGCAGCGGCTGCGTCGAGACCGGCGATTCTCACAGAACCGTTGTCCGGCTTGATCATTCCCATGATCACCTTGAACAGGGTCGACTTTCCTGAACCGTTCATACCGATCAATCCGCAGACGCTTCCGGAATTCAACGTCAGATCGACATGGTCCAGTGCGTGGACCTCGCCGTAGTGAACACTGACGTTTTCGACGCGAATGGCTTCGTTCATGATTTACCGCCGGTCAGACCGCCGAGGATGACGTCGGTGTCGTGGCGAATCATGTCCAGGTAGGTGGGCACGGGACCGTCGGCTTCGGACAGCGAGTCGACGTACAGCGTCCCACCGAATTTCGCACCGGTCGCCCCGACAACCTGCTGCATGGGGGCATCCGAGACCGTCGACTCGCAGAAGACGGCGGGAACGGAATTGGCCCGGACGAAGTCGATCGCGGCGATGATCTGCTGCGGCGTCGCCTGCTGCTCGGCATTGACCGGCCAGATGTAGGCCTCGCTGAGTCCCGCGTCCCTGGCCAGATAGGAGAACGCACCCTCGCAACTGACGAGTGCACGCTGACCTGCGGGCAATGCCGCCAGCCCACTGACCAGGCCGTCCTGAACTGCTTGCAGTTCCGCCTTGTACTTCGCGCCGTTCTCCGCAAATGCCGAGGCATTGTCCGGGTCGAGGTCGCTGAAAGCAGTCACCATGTTGTCGACGTAAATCTGCGTATTCAACGGAGACATCCATGCATGCGGATTGGGCTTGCCCGCATAGGCGTCGCCGGCGATCGGAATGCCTTCGACGCCGTCGCTGACCACGACGTGTGGCACGTCCAGACCGTTGACGAATTTCGCGAACCACGCCTCGAGGTTCATGCCGTTGTCGAGGATCAGATCGGCTTCGCTCGCCCGCCGAATGTCTCCGGGCGTCGGCTCGTAGCCGTGAATTTCCGCCCCTGCCTTGGTGATCGACTCGACGCGAAGGTGATCGCCGGCAACGTTCTGGGCGATGTCCGACAGCACGGTGAACGTGGTGAGCACCACCGGGCGGTCGTCGTCGGAGCCGGAATTCACCGCAGAACAGCTGGAGAGAAGCAGGGCGGCGAGGGCGGCAATTCCCAGGCGGCGGAAGTTCTTCGCGTCGCGAGTCGTCATGGTCGAACTCTAATATGTGGGTAAACAAATACACAAGTTCGTATAGCCGAACAATTCACACTCGATAGGCTCGGACCATGCGTCCTACTGCCTTGATCACCGGTTCCAGTCGCGGCCTCGGAGCTGCCATCGCACGCGAACTGGCGCCGACACACGACCTGCTGCTCGGTGCACGATCCGCGCAGGCCCTCGAACCGATCTGCGCGGAACTACCCGGATCGACGCCTCTACCCCTCGACCTCACGGACTACGACGCCGTCGCGTTCGCTACCTCGTCCATCACGACACTCGACGTGCTGGTACACAACGCCGGCGTGGCCGACATCGGAACCATCGAGGAATCCTCGGTCGATCAGTGGCGACGCACCCTCGAGGCAAACGTCATCGCCGTCGCCGAACTCACTCGTGTCCTCCTTCCTGCCCTCAGGGCAGCCGGTGGCCACGTCGTACTGATCAATTCGGGTGCCGGACTGCGCGCCAACGCCGGCTGGGGCTCGTACGCGGCCAGCAAGTTCGCCCTGCGCGCGTTCGGAGACGCCCTGCGCCTGGAAGAGCCGTCCTTGCGGGTCACCTCCATTCACCCCGGTCGAATCGACACCGACATGCAGCGCAACATCGTCGCCGGCGAGGGCGACGAATACGACCCGGAGCGCTTCCTGAAGGCCTCCACTGTGGCGCGTGCCGTACTCACTGCCGTCGAAACACCGTCCGACGCACACCCCACGGAGATCGTGCTTCGACCTACCGGCCGGTAAATCCCCAGTTCGCCGGTAACGGAATGATGACGATGGCCACCCGGATATCGCTTTTCCCGGTACTGGCCCGATACTGACATCAGTTGTCGGACAAAGAGACTGGACTGGTTCTCAGGAGTTCATCGAGAGGTGGTGTGCGATGCATGATCATACGAATACGTGGGGAATTTCCACCCAGGCTTTCCTCGGGTGGTACGTCGCCGCTGCCACCGGAGCGGTGGTGATCGCACTTGTGATCAGAGGCGTCGCCATGCGCAAGCCCACACCTGCAGTGCGCACACTCACACCACCGGAGATGGGTGTACTGACCAGCGACGAGCGTGCGGTACGCGCTGCCGTGGCAGAACTCGAGAGTGCTGCATATTCTGCCGGCCAGGGTCAGCATGACCGCTTCACCCGCATCGTCCGCCAGCGGATCGACGACGCCGGTGGAACTGCCGTGCCCTCCCGGCTCGTGCCGACACTTCCGCTGCCCCTGTTGGAGCTTCGTAGCGACCTGGTGCAGGCCGGCTACCTGAACGGCAATCGTGAACACACTTTGACGCGATTGTCCGTGGTACCGGTCGTTGTCGTCGCCGTGGTCGGCACGATCAGGACCGGATTCACTGTCGTGAACGAGAACCCGGTGGGATACCTTCCGCTCGTGGTCGTCTGCCTCGCCCTGATTGTCGTAACCCTTCTCCGCCTGAGCCGACGCACTCGTTTCGGCCAGGTCGAATTGAGTCGCTTGAAGGACGAATACTCCTACCTCACACCGAATTTCCAACCGTCGTTTGCTACCTACGGGGCGACGTCGGCGGGTATTGCCGCGGCACTCTTCGGTCCGGGTCGCGACGGCGGTTGGGCACCCGGATGCGGCGGCGGGTCTTCACCGTCCAGTTGCTCGACCTTCTCGAGCACCGTGAGCTGTGGGGGGTGAGTGCGGTGAACAACTACTACTCAGCCGACACGTGGGGGATCCCCAGCCAGACTTTCCTTCAGTGGTACCTGGTGGCGGCTGCCGTCGCGATCGGACTCTCGCTGTACAGCCGAATGACTGCGCGCCGGTCGCCCGTGGTCGTCGACTCGGTCCGTCGGCCGCTCACTCCTCCCGAGATCGGCGCCTTGACCAGTGACTACCAGGCCGTTCTGGCGTCGATGGCTATTCTGCGCAGCGCCGAACTGATCAGCACCGAAGGAAAGACCAAGCTGGCACTCACTGCGGAGGACAAGAGTCGTCTCGACTGGTTCACCCGTACCGTGCACAAGCGACTCGGCAACGGAAAGGTCCCGCTGCGGCAGGTGCGTCTGATGGGACGGCTGAACGTCGCACTCGCACAACTACGTACGACGCTGATCGACGAGGGATACTTGCAACGCCCGCAGGACGGGCTGACTGCTGCCTTTCGGACCGTTCCGATCCTGGCGGTAATTGGTCTCGGCGTAGTCCGTCTCGTCGCCGGCATCGCCGGCGGTAAGCCGGTCGGGTTTCTGCTCCTCACCATCATCGTTCTCGCGCTGATGATTCCACTTCTCCGCATCAAGCGTCGTCGGACAGCTTTGGGCGACAGCGAGCTTCGACGCCTCAAGCACGAAAACTCGTACCTCTCACCGAAACTGCGGCCCGCGTACTCGAGCTACGGTCCCTCGCTCGCCGGACTCTCGGCGGCGCTCTTCGGTTCGGGAGCTCTGGTTCTGATCGATCCCGCGCTGGCGGGAGCGGTGGCTGCGGGCGCCGCGTACAGCCCGGGCGGCGGGGGTTCGAGCTACTACAGTTGTGGCTCCTCATCCGGTTCATCCGGCTCGGACGGCGGTGGCGGCAGCGGTAGCAGTTGCGGCGGCGGGGGGTGTGGGGGATGAGCACGCATGCAGCCGACACTTGGGGGATCCCCAGCGAGGATTTCCTCTACGGCTACATAGCCGTTTCGGCCACGCTCATGGTTCTCACTCTGGGGTGGCGTCTGATGATCCGGGCACGCCGGTGCAGGTATTCCGCCGGGCACGGGTATTCCGCCGAGCAACTGACCCCTCCGGAAGTCGGCATGCTGACAGACGAGTCACGCGCCATCGCAGCGTCATTGGCAATCCTGCGTAGCGCTGATCTGATCACCACCGACGGCGCTGTCCTGCGCCCGTTGGGCCCTGGCGACGAGACCCTGGACTGGTACACCCTCACCGTGTACCAGCGCCTGGCCCAGCAGGCTCTACCCCATCGTCGGCGGCAACTCGCCGAGCGCATGACGGTGGAAACAGCTCGCCTACGAAACTCTTTGGCGGACCGGGGATACCTGACCTCCGACAGCACCAGGCGTTCAATCTTTCTCTCCACAGTTCCGCTGAAGATCCTGGTGGCCGTGGGTATCGTCCGCATTGCTTTCGGACTGCACAACGACAAGCCCGTCGAGTTTCTGATTCTCGCCGTACTCGCCACCGGGTTCAGCATCCCGCTGCTCGGGCTCAACTTCGATCGCACCACCTCGGGCAGTGCGGCATGTTCGGAACTGACCACGGCACACGCCTACCTGTCCCCGCGCAACAAGCCTGCCTTCTCCGCCTACGGCCCACGCTTGGCGGGGATGTCCGCCGCTCTCTTCGCAGGTTCGGCGATGCTGATGATCAATCCCGCCTTGGCCTCCGCCGCCGGAATCGGTGCCGACGGCAGCGGAAGTAGCGGGGGTTCGGACGGTGGCGGTTCAGACGGGGGAGGCGGCAGCTGCAGTGGGGGCGGCGGATGTGGCGGCGGCGGTGGTGGATGCGGGGGATAGCCGCGTCCGGGCGAGCAGAAGCGCTGCGGCCTCGGTAGTGATGCCACGTTCCTCGCTCAACGAATACACCTCGTCCAGAGTTCGACCGATCCCTCGGGTTCGTTCGACGACATCGTCTTCGTTCCACCCCAGGACTTCTCGCCCCACGAGGTGAAAGGCTCCGCCTGCGTTCGCGACGAAATCAGGGGCACAGAGAACCCCGCGGCTCCGCAGAACCTCGCCCGCAGCGGCATCGGTCAAGATGTTGTTTGCTGCGCCCGCCACGGCCAGAGTCGGAATCGACGCAGCAGCAGCGGAATCGATGATGCCTCCCATCGCACAGGGAGCAAAGAGGTCACACGACGTTCGAAGTACCTCGTCCGCAGGAACGATCGTGTGCCCCGCAAGAGAAGCCGCCTCGAGGCGCTGCGGGTCCGTATCGGCAACAAGCAGGCGTGCCCCAGCCTGCGCCGCGAGACGCACAACATCTCCGCCGACGGCGCCGAGCCCCTGAACCAGCACCTTTCGGCCGTCGAGTGTTCCGAGTCCACGACGACGCGCCGTGGCCTTCATCGCTTCGAACACGCCCAGAGCCGTGGCGTGCGCGCTGGAACCGGCGCCACCATTGTCGACCGAACGCCCGAAGACGTACTTGGTGGTGCGACTGAGCTGATCCATGTCGGAAGAGTTGGTGTTGACGTCAGGACCGGTCCAGTAGTTTCCCTCGAGCTTGTCGATGTTCTCCGCGTGAATGTCGAGGATACGAGACCAAGTCGCCGAGTCGATCCGATTGCGCGGTGCGGGCAGTGCTATCACCGACTTCCCGCCACCCATCGGCAGGTCGGAGACCGCCATCTTCAAAGTCATTGCGCCGGACAACTTCCCGGCGTCCGCCAGCGCGTGACCGATCGAGGGGTAATGCGCCGCCCGCGTGCCACCCGACGCCGGTCCCAAACGGGTGGAGTCGATTCGGATCACAAAGGTCGTGCCGGTCTCCCGATCATGTCGGGTAACGGTCAGTTCACCGTCCCAGCGCAGTTCGTCGTCGATGCTCATTGCAGATCCTCTTCTGGTCATGGTTCAGCGGTGCGCGTGCAGTGGTGATCCCGCGAGTGCGAGCATGGCCTCGCCCAACGCCTCGTTCTGGCTGGGGTGTGCGTGGATGAAACGCCCCACCTCATCGGGAAGTGCTTCCCAGGCGACGGCCAACTGCGCCTCACCGATCAGTTCACCAACCCGGTCGCCTACCAGGTGGACGCCGACGACGGGACCTCTGGTTCCGCTGCGAATCACTTTGATTCCCCCGGTGGTTCGCAGGATCTGACTCTTGCCGTTACCCGACAGGTCGTAGACGACGGTGGAGACGTCACCGTACTGCGTGCGCGCCGCCTCTTCGCCGAGTCCGACTGATGCAACTTCGGGATGTGAGTACGTCACGCGAGGAATCAAGTGTTCGGCGACCGGTATCGGATCCTTCCCGGCGATCTGTTCAGCCACAAAGATTCCTTGTTGGAAACCTCGGTGCGCCAACGCAAGACCGGGCACGATGTCGCCGACCGCGTACGCACCGTCCACGGACGTACGGAGGCGTTCGTCGGTGACGACAAATCCCTTGTCGAGGCTGATTCCGTTTTCTTCGAAACCGTTACCGTCCGTGCGGGGTCCGCGGCCGACGGCGACCAACAGTAGTTCGGTATCGGATATCGTTCCGTCGCCTAGTTCGATGCGGACCGAATCGGCTGCTTCTTTCGCGGAAACGATCTTTGTGTCTGTCTTACAGACGATTCCGCGTTTCCGGTAAGCCCGCTCCAGCTGCTTCGACGACCACGGGTCCTCGGCGGCGATCAGTCGGGGGAGTGCCTCGACGATCGTGACTTCGGCACCGAACGAGCGCCAGAGGCTCGCGAACTCGACGCCGATGACACCGCCACCGAGCACTGTCGCGCTGGTGGGCACCCGGTCGAGTTCGAGCGCCTGGTCACTGGTGAGGATCCGGCGGCCGAGTTCTATGCCGGGCAGTTCCCGCGGATACGAACCGGTGGCCAGAACGAGTGATGTTCCGGTATAGCGGGTTCCGTCGACGTCGATGCTTCGCCCACCGACGTACGTTCCGTAACCGTTGACAATAGTGATCTTGTGTTGCGCCAACAAACCTTGCAGACCGCTGTACAGCCGCTCGACTGTTCCGTTCTTGTAGTCGTGCACCTGCGCGATGTCGATGCCGTCAAAAGATGCCCGGACTCCGAATTGCTCACTGGTGCGTGCCGAGTCGGCGACCTCGGCGGAATGCAGCAGCGCCTTGGTCGGGATGCATCCGCGGTGCAGACACGTTCCGCCGACCTTGTCCGCCTCGATCAGCGTGACCGACAATCCGAGTTGGGCGGCGCGGATGGCGCAGGCATAGCCGCCCGATCCTCCACCGAGGATCACGACGTCGCTGTGGGGTTCTGCAGTTGTCATCGGAGCCTTGGTCATCAGAGCCTTCCCAGGACGCGGATCGGGTTCTCGATGTAGTCACCGAACAGCCTCAGGAATCCGCCGGCTTCGCCTCCGTCACAGACGCGGTGGTCGAAGCTCAACGAGATCTGAGTGACCTTACGGACGGTCAACTCGCCGTTCACCACCCACGGCTTGTCGATGATGCGCCCGATCCCCAGAATTGCCGCCTCGGGGTGATTGATGATCGGAGTCGATCCGTCAACCCCGAATACCCCGTAGTTGTTGAGCGTGAACGTGCCGCCGGTCAGGCGGGCGGGTTCGAGTTTGCCGTCGCGGGCAAGGTCGGTGGTTACCCGAAGTGCTTGTGCGAGTTCGACAGTGCTCAAGGTGTCGGCATTGCGAATGACCGGCACCATCAATCCCTTCGGTGTCTGTGCGGCGATTCCCAGGTGCGTGCGGGCGTGTCGAACGATCTCGCCTCGAGCAGTATCGACCGACGAGTTCAGTTCGGGGTACTGCGCCAACGCCGCGGTGGTCAGCCGAGCCAGCAGCGCCATCAGGCTTATCTTGTCGGAATCGGGCAGTGACTTGTTGATCTCGGCTCGCGCCGCCAACAGTTCGGTGGCGTCGACGTCGACCCAGGTTGTCGCGTCAGGGATCTCACGGCGGCTGGTGGACAGCTTGTCGGCCACCACCTTGCGAAGCCCCTTGATCGGGATGCGTTGGTCGCTCACGTGCGACGTTTCCGTCTCCGGGCCGGTGTTCGACCCGGCCTCGACGTCAGCGCGCGTTATCACCCCGCCGGCACCGGATCCGGAGAGCAAGGAGAGGTCGATATCGTTGTCAAAGGCCAGTTTACGAACGATTGGTGAGATCACGCGTACCGCCGAAGGAGTCCGACGTCGGCGTCTCGGTGCATCCTCACTGGTGCCGTAGCCGATCAGGACATTGCCCGAACCCGCGCGTTCCTCTTCACGGTAACGCTCGTGGTTGGCCGAAACGACCGCGTCGACACTGCCGCCACCACTCACAGTGATCAACGGCGTGCCCACCTTCAAGGTGTCGCCGTCCTTGCCATGTAATTCGACGACGGTCCCGGCGAACGGGATAGGCACGTCCACAGCAGCTTTCGCGGTCTCGACCTCGACGACGATCTGATCGATGGTGACCACGTCGCCGACCTTGACGTGCCACTCCGCAATATCGGCCTCGGCCAGACCTTCACCCAGGTCGGGGAGCATGAATACCTGATTGCTCATGCCGTCACCGCCCAACGGGTGTCCGGGGCGTCGTTCCACTGCAGACGGTCGACGGCGTCCAGGACACGGTCGACGCTGGGCAGGTGGTGACGCTCGAGCTTCGGCGCGGGGTAGGGGATGTCGAATCCGCTGACCCTGAGCACCGGAGCGTGGAGATGGTGGAAGCATCGCTCCTGCACGCGAGCAGCAATTTCCGCACCAACACCGGCAAAGCCCTGCGCTTCCTGGATGACGATGCAGCGTCCGGTCTTTCGCACCGACGCGGTGACCGTCTCGTCGTCGAACGGCACTATCGACCGGATGTCGATCACCTCGATGTCGCGGCCCTCGGCCGCAGCAGCCTCGGCGGACTTCAGTGCAACCTCCACGGACGGACCGTAGGCAATGAGCGTCGCGTCACGACCGGGGCGCCGGACGACGGCGCGCCCGATCGGCTCCCGTGCGGTCAGTTCGACATCGGCTCGCGAGAAGTACAGCTTCTTGGGTTCGAGGAAGATCACCGGGTCGGGGTCCTCGATCGCCGAACGTAGCAGTGAGTACGCATCTTCCACCGTGGATGGCGCCACGACCTTCAGGCCGGGCGTGTGTGCGTAGTAGCCCTCGCTGGAATCACAGTGATGCTCCACCCCGCCGATACCGCCGGCAAAAGGAACACGGATGACTATCGGAATCGACAGTGCACCCTTGGTACGGTTGCGGATCTTTGCGACGTGGGAGGCGATCTGCTCGAATGCCGGATAGGCAAACGCGTCGAACTGCATTTCCACGACCGGACGAAAACCAGCCATGGCCATGCCGATTGCGAATCCGATGATGCCGGACTCGGCGAGGGGAGTGTCGAAGCATCGGTCGTCGCCGAAGTCGCGGGTGAGGCCGTCGGTGACGCGGAAAACGCCGCCCAGGGTGCCGACGTCCTCACCGAAGACGACAACGTTGTCGTCCGCAGCCAGAGAGTCCCGTAGCGCGGTGTTGAGGGCCTGAGCCATCGTGAGCATGGGCATGGTCAGTGTCCCCCTGTGTCAGCGGCTTCGGCGGCAAGTTCGGTTTCGAGTTGGGCTTGTTGCTCACGCAATTGCGGTGTCTGCTCGGCGAAGACGTACCGGAACAGATCGAGCGGATCGTGCGGGCGGTCGACGTTCATGCCGGCGCGAAGTGTGGCGGCCTCGGTTTCTGCCTCTGCGGTCAGTGATTCCACGAACGCGTCGTCGATCATCTCGTGTGCGCGCAGATACTTTTCGAGACGCGGCAACGGATCTCGCCCGAGCCAGCTTTCCACCTCGGCGCTGTCGCGGTAGCGGGTGGCGTCGTCGGCGTTGGTGTGTGCGTCGATGCGATAGGTGTGTGCCTCGACGATCACCGGCCCGTTTCCGCTGCGGACGAAGCGCGCCGCCTCGTCCATGACGGCCATCATCGCAACAGGATCGTTGCCGTCGACCTGCTCGCTGCCGATCCCGTAGCCGACACCCTTGTGCGCTAACGTCGGTGCTGCGCTTTGACGTGACAACGGGACGCTGATCGCAAATCCGTTGTTCTGCACCAGAAAGACGACCGGTGCCTTGAAGACGGCGGCGAAGTTCAGCGCTTCGTGGAAATCACCCTCACTGGTGGCCCCGTCGCCGCAGAGCGCCAGCGCGACGGTGTTCAGGCCCCGTCGGGACTCCCCGTAGGCCACCCCCGCTGCATGCAGCAATTGCGTTGCCAGCGGGGTGCACTGCGGCGCACTGCGCAGCGCTACCGGGTCGTACCCGCAATGCCAGTCGCCGGCAAGCATGCTCAGAATCTGCACCGGATCGACACCCCTGGCAGCCAACGCCATCGAATCCCGATAGGTGGGGAAGAGCCAGTCACTCGGCTCCAGACTCATCGCTGCCGCGATCTGGCATGCCTCCTGCCCTCGCGAGGACGGATACACGGCCAACCGCCCCTGTTTGGTCAGCGCCGTCGCCTGCTGGTCGAAGCGTCTGCCCAGGAACATCTTTCGATACATCTCGATCAGGCGATCGTCGCTCGGTTTTGCGTAGCGCGCCTCGCTGCGCGTCAGTTCTCCAGCAGGGTCGAGGTACTGCACCGCGGAATCGGCCGGCAGGAACTTTTGATACCGCAGTTCCCCCAAGGGCTCGACAAGAGTCACTTCTACCTCCAGAAGACGTTGTGTCCATCAGTATTCGCACTTCGGCGACGTAATGGCAGAAGGCGTCGAAGATTCAAGACAAACGGCCTATCATGAGGATTCGGACAGCAATATGTCCATCAACCGACTCGACTACCGAAGCAGGAATGGACAGATGGCCACCGAACCGCACGCTCTCGATGCGATCGACCGCCGCATCATCGCCGAACTGGTCGCAGACAGTCGCATCTCCATGCGTGCACTGGCCGAGAAGGCGCACATATCTCGCGCTCACGCCTACGTCCGCATCGAAAGGCTCGAGGACGCCGGAATCATCACCGGATTCACGACGCGGATCGCGCATGAGAAGGCCGGACTCGGCTCCTCGGCGTACGTGGCGCTCTCGATCAGGCAGCACTCGTGGCGAGGTCTGGCGGCGTCCTTGAAGGCCCTGCCGTTTGTCGAGCACTTCTCCCTCCTCGGCGGCGACTTCGACGTTCTGGTGCTGGTTCGAGCCCCGGACAACCAGGAACTACGCCACACCGTTCTCGAAGAACTCCAGGGACTCGACGGGGTTCTCTCGACCAAAACGTGGCTGATCTTCGAAGAAGGCAACGGTCCGGGACCCAACTGGTTGCCCGGCTGATCCGTCTATAGTCGCCGTTAGCAGTTGCACACGGGAGGTGACTCGAATGACCCTGTACGGCCTGGGAATCGGTTGGCGTCCCGAGGTATCCGGAATCATCGCGCAGCTAGACGGCCTGGCATTCTGCGAAGTCATTGCCGAATCCATCGGAACCGAGATACCGCCGCACCTCGGTTCGCTGGGAGTTCCGGTGATCCCGCACGGAATCTCGCTCTCCCTTGGCGGGGCCGAGGCGGTAGATCAGGCACGGATCGATCACCTTGCGCATACAGCCCAGCTACTGGACGCCCCCTTGGCGAGCGAGCACATTGCATTCGTGCGGGCGGGCGGCATAGAGGCCGGGCACCTGCTCCCACTGCCACGCACCTACGAAGCGATCGATGTCTTGGTACGCAACATCACCCGCACTCAGGACGGTCTACCGGTGCCGTTTGCCGTCGAAAACGTTGCCGCCCTTTTCGACTGGCCCGACGACGAGTTGACCGAAGGGGAGTTTCTCTCGGAGATCGTCGAACGCACCGGGGCTCTGCTGGTTCTCGACATCGCGAACGTCTATGCCAATGCCCTCAACCGAGGGCGTGATCCCTGGGCCGAGCTGATCCGGCTACCACTCGAGCGAATCGCATACTGCCACATCGCCGGTGGCAGCATCAGCGACGGCAAATACCACGACACGCATACCGATCCTGTGCCCGAAGCCGTGCTGGAACTCCTTGCGCAGTTCACCGCCGCCGGTCACCATCCCGCGATCATGCTCGAGCGTGACGGAAACTATCCGCCGGCACTGGAATTGCTCGACGAGCTCGATGCCATCGCCGACGCATCGGGGCTTGATCGCATCACCGCGGGCACCAATTGGTCACGCACATGAGCGCGCTCGGTGAGCGTCAAGAGGCACTGATTCGCGCACTGGTGGCAGGCGGCGAACTACCCGAAGGCTTCGACAAAGACGATGCTGCCGTTGTCTCGACGGCACTGCTCCGAAAGCGCGCCGGAGAAGTGGCGCACCACCTTCCGGTCGTGCGCCACACTCTCGGCGATCGCTATCTTCGGTTGTTCACAGCGTGGGCGGACGGACGGCCGAAGACATCTTCGCACGCGGACGCCCAGGCTTTTGTCGCCCACCTCCAGGACATCGGCGAACTGCCTCGCTCGCCCTGGCATCAGAGGTTTCGAAGGCTCTTACGCAAGTGAGACAACGGCTTCGCTGGTGTACATGAGGAACGTCATCGATTCCTGGAAGTACAGCTCGACGGAGTTCGCATCGTGCGAGAGGTAACCGATGGACAGGTCCTGGCCCAGATGCAGTTCGTAGTCACCACCACGCGTCGACAGCAGGAAAGCGCCGTCGATGGCCGGGGCCCAGATGATCTCGCCGTCGAGAACGCGTCGCAGGTGCTCGCGGATGGGGTAGCCGTGATCGGAGGTCTCGTTGATCGCGGTGAACGCGTCGGCGTTCAGGAGCAATGAGTACGGTCCGTTGACACCGGCCAGGCGCAGTGACGTGATCGCCTGGCTGATGGCTTCCGGGTAGTCCTTGGCGTCGATGGGGAGCTTCAATTCCGGGTTGGAACCGCTCGCCCGCACGCCGGTGATGCTGGCTGCGGGGTATCCCTCGAAGATGGCGCGGTCCTCGGCGAACGCGATCTGCTTGGCGGCATCCTTGACCGGCTGCCAGTCGGAGTCCTTGGCGCCGCGTTCGACGTCGTCGATGGCCTGACGGCTGACGGTGAACGGGACCCGCAGTTCGATGACCGGCTGCGACTGACGAGCGTGTGCGATGACGCCGTCGGCCAAGGGATTGATCGGCACCTGATGTCCGAGCGGGATGGCCGCAAGATCGTCACCTGACGGGCCCTCCACGTCCACCACACGACGACCGGCGACGTGGCGCTTGAAGGTACGGCTCGCCTCTTCTTCGATCTCGGCCCAGGCTGCTGCCGAAATGGGTGCTAGGTCGCGGTGCAGGTTTGTCATTGCTGGGCACTCCTTTTGAGGCTGCCGATTCCGAGAGAACCGTCAGAGATGGGCGCTGTGAACGTCGCTTCGGGAACGAGCCTGGTCGGCGCGTCCGGGGGATCGTCGAGAAAGTCCGCCGTCGGAACGAAGAAATTGATTCCGGTGACGGCGGTGGAGAAATCGAGAATGCGGTCGTAATTGCCGACGGGATTCCCGATGAACATGTTCGTCAGCATCTGCTCGGTGACCGTCGGCGACGCCGAGTAACCGATGAAATAGGTACCCATCTCAGCGGAGCCGACGTGGCCGAACGGCATGTTGTCGCGCAGAATCTGGATCTGCTCACCGGATTCGTCTTCGATGACGGTGAGTGCGGTGTGCGAGTTGGCCGGTTTCGTGTCGTCGTCCATCTCGAGATCTTCGAGCTTGGAGCGTCCGATGACGTTCTCCTGCTCCTCGACGGGCAGTGAGTTCCACTCCGACATGTCGTGGAGGTACTTCTGGACGATGACGTAACTGCTGCCTGCGAAGTCCGGATCCTCGTCACCGACGGTGACCGCAACGTAGGCGGCCTGCCCGGACGGGTTCTCGGTGCCGTCGACAAAACCCATGAGGTCGCGTTGCTCGAAATACTTGAACCCGTGGACCTCGTCGATCACCGACGCGGCGCCGGCCAACCTGTTGGTCACAACCGTGGCGAACTCGAAGCACAGGTCCATCTGACGGGCCCGGATGTGGAACAACAGATCGCCCGGTGTGCGGGGAGCGTGGTGTTTGTCACCGGTCAACTCGACAAAAGGATGCAATTCTGCCGGCCGTGGACCCTCGAACAGACGGTTCCACGCATCCGAACCGATGCCGACGACGGCGGCCAAGCCACCGGCGGGAACCCGGAATCCGATCGAGCGTTGCAGCCCGGAAATATCCGCCAGAACGTCGTGAACTGCCTGCTCACCACCCTCGTCGATGGTGAAAACCAGGAAGATCGCAGCTTCGGTGAGCGGGGTCAGCAACGGCTGCGGTATCGCGGGAAGGGCCACTTCGGCCTCGTCGATCTCACTCGTTTCCGCCATGCAGACCAGTATGGACGATTCCGGCAGTCCCGGCATCAGTAGTGGGTAAGACGAGTGAAGGTGTCGCGTTAAGGTGTCGCGTTACGGTGTCGCGGCCTGGGCGCCCGCATCGAAGCCAGCCGGAATCTCGAAGATCTTTCCGTCGAACCCAGCGCGGTAGAGATGCCCGGCCGCGAAACCGGAATTGCCACGCCCGTAGGTCAACACACTCGACGCCTGCAGTCCGCTGGTGAGCGAGCAGTACTGGCCGGGTCCGTCGATCCGCCACACCTCACCACTGATGTCCGTGGGAACGATTGCGCGATCTCGCGAGTCCAGGGTCAAACCATCTGGGGCAGAGAAGGTTTCGAGACCGCCGAGATCGACCAACGATTCCGAATACCCTGGATTGTCGACGGAGATGCGGCTGACACCCGGGTTTGCGAAGGTGCGCGAGACGTAGAGCCAGCGATTATCGGCGCTCAGGGCTGCGCCGTTTGCACTCGGGAAGGTCGCCCACGCCGGGTCGACGGCACCGCCTGGGCTGACCTTACCGATCAACGAACCGAAATCGTTGGTGGCATAGATCGTTCCGTCGTGCGCGACGGCGAGGCCGTTTGCAGCGCTCAGACCACCGGCGATCGGCGTCACGGCCCCCGAGTTCACGTCCACCCGCGCGACGGACGCAGCACGCGTCAGATCGCCGATCAGCACGCCGGCGTTTGCTCCGGTTCCCACCAGCAGTGAACCGTCCGGGCTCCACGCGAGTGCGCCCGCACCGCCGGGAACCGTCGCGATCGGAACTGCGGCCTGACCAGGCGCGTCGACGCGGAAGATTCGACCACTCACCAGGTCTGTCGTGTACAGGCGACCCTGCCCGTCCACGGTGACACCCTCGAGGGCTGCGCCCGGAATCTGGGCGCTGAGGATTGCGGGAGACGATCCAGGGCAGGGCGGCGCGGCCGCGGCACCGGACACACCCAGAGCCAGAAGCGAACCGGCAACAAGAGCACCGGTGATACCTACCCGAATACCGCGATCGAAGATCCTGGTGCGCATCTGCGCAACGCTAGACCTTCGGCCCGATTTCGCCTAGAGCGACCGAAGGAAAGAGATCAAAAGTTCATTGACCTCGGTAGCACGTTCCTGCTGTACGAAGTGCCCCGCGCCGCCGAGAAGGTGCACACCCCGCAGGTCGGGGACGGTGTCCTTCATGCGGTCCAATGCCTTGGGGCCGCTCATCGCGATGACCGGATCCTCGGCGCCCGCGACGAAGAGCGTCGGGACGTTCACGTGCGCGCCGTCCAAATCCGCACTGCGTTCCCAATTGGCGTCGTACGCACGGTACCAGTTCAAGCCACCTGTGAAACCTGTTGCAGTAAAGAACTTTACATAAAAATCCAGATCGTCCTCGGTGAGCCACGACCACGGCAATGCAGGCGCCTCGGGCAGTACGTCGAGGTAGCCGTTTCCTTCGGACGGGTTCTTCCAGACGTCGAGGTACCGGTAAGCCCCGGAGAGGGCATGGAAGAGCCGCTGAAGAAACTCACGTGGACGGGCGTCGAGTTCGCGCTCCGCGACACCCGGTTCTTGGAAATAGTGAATGTGCAGAAAATGCTTGCGCGCCATCGCGGCGTAGATGGTCGAGGGTTTTGCGGGGAACCTGTCGGGCGCATAGGGGACCGCCAACGAGACAAGCCCCGCAACACGATCGGGATGGCGCAGAGCGGTGGTCCACGCGACGGGCGCGCCGAAATCGTGGCCGACGAACACCGCTTTGTCGATTCCGAGAGCGTCGAGTAGGTCGATCAGCCGGTTCGCGACGGCATCGTTGGTGTAGTCCTCGACCGCTTCGGGGCGGGTAGTGCCGCCGTAACCGGGCATGTCGAGTGCGATCGCCCGAAAACCCGCTTCCGTCAACGCTGCCGACTGATGCCGGTAGCTGTACCCGAGGCCGGGAAAGCCGTGACACATAACCACAGCTGCCCCAGAACCGGAATCGTCAATCTGCCAACGGAATCCGTCGACATCGATCGTCTTGACCGTCATGTCAGGCGGTGATCATGTCTTCCTGGTTCCAGAATGCACGCATCGACAGGATCTTTCCGTCGTCGTCGAAGGTCATGACGTCGATGGGTGCGATGGTCAGGGTCTGCTCGCCGAGCTTGGTGATCAGCGAGAAGTGGAATGCCGCTTCGTTTCCGGCGATGCGGAGGGTCTGAAGGTGAGCTTCCTGGTCGAAATTCTCGATCACGGAGTAGAACTCGAGAATGGACTCGCGGGTGGTGCGAACGTCGGTACCAACCGGGTCTTCAACGGTTGCACCCTCGGCATACAGGGCCACAACCTGGGCGGCAGTGCCCGTGGCAACTGTCTCGATGTAGGCGTCGACGGTCTTGCGGATTACCTCTGCGGACGGTGCCATGGTCTACCCCTCGTAGTTAGAACAGGTTCTAATTCTGAGGATAACCTACGTCTCTGGTCCACGGGTCAGGTTTCGAGCACCTTGCGCAGGCGAGCCTTCTTCCGGTTCTCCCGGACGATCCAGACGACATCGGCGTCGTCCGACGCCTCCAGGGAGACGAATGCCGGCAGGGCATTCTCCGGATCAGCCGCGACCGCGACGCTCCAGCAATATCCGAGCGCCTGCCGGAGAGTACGTGTGTCGGCGTCACGACGGGCATCAGCTGGTTGCGAGACGATCCACTCGGTAGCGTCTCGGCACACCTGGACGGCCAGCGCAGCGTTGGTCCTGTCCTTCAGCAACCGTGGCTCGCAGATCCCGGCAGCCGCTGCGCGCAGCGTCAATGGATGGGTGGAGCGTGCCCACTGCTCGATGATCGCCCGGAACAATTCCGGATCCGTGTCGCCTATCGCTTGAACGGCCATCGCGGCAGCTTCACGTGCACGCCACGAA
>NZ_LEKE01000058.1:0-190877 GCF_001029585.1 Rhodococcus sp. ARP2
CACGTGTTACTCACCCGTTCGCCGCTCGTGTACCCCGAAAGGCCTTACCGCTCGACTTGCATGTGTTAAGCACGCCGCCAGCGTTCGTCCTGAGCCAGGATCAAACTCTCCGTTGAAGACTCTAGATTTCGCAGGCAAGCCCACTAATCAGTCATAGACAAAAAGAGTCAAATCACTAGCAAAAAAACTCAACTAGCAAAAAATGTGTCGGCAACCATTCAGACGGAAGAATGAACAATCACCGACGAAAAATACTCACACCACACACAAACCAACCAAACCCCAAGAGGCGGTTGATCATTCGCGGATGTGAAGTACCAAAATAATTTTGGCACTGACATTCATCGACACACTGTTGAGTTCTCAAAGAACACGCACACACCATCACCACGACCCTATGGCCGCCGCTCCGGGGCAACTTTTCCAGCCTATCCCATCATGATCATCGGCGCAAACCGCTGAACATTCGGGGAAGAACTGGAGGTGAAGCACAACCATACACGATGGAAACTACTTCGAAATTTGGTCAGGCACTTCGTACAACCTCGTGTCACTCGCCGTGAAGGCGGGAGTCGGTGTCCGTGTCGCTCTGACTTGGAATAAGTTACGCGAACCTTCAATCAATTCACAAATCGCCTGGTCACAACACCGATTCACTAGCCAAGGCCAGGTCAGACAGTTAAGCCTTTCCGCCAATCGCGAATAGGCCCGAGTGTGACGCCGAGCACCGAACCTATTCGGAGCCCACCCGCTCGATCACTCCCCCGAGTCCACGAAGATTCTCGACGAAACGCGGGTACCCACGGTCGATGTGGAAGATGTCGTGGACTTCGGTGGTTCCGTCCGCGACCAACCCGGCAAGCACGAGCCCGGCGCCTGCCCGAATGTCCGAAGACCACACCGGCGCACTCGACAGCACTGGAACTCCGCGGATCACAGCATGGTGACCGTCAGTGCGCGCGTCGGCGCCCAGTCGGATCATTTCCTCGACAAATCGGAAACGCGATTCGAATACGTTCTCGGTGATCATCGACGTGCCCTCGGCAACCGCCGCCAAACCGATTGCCATCGGCTGCAGGTCGGTTGGGAATCCGGGGTAAGGCAATGTCGCGAAATTGACTGCTTTGGGCCGTTCACGCTGAATGACACGGAAACCGTCTACCTCGGGAGTCACCTCCGCGCCGGCTGTCCGAAGCTTGTCGAGGACCAACCCGAGATGCTTGTGGTTCACCCCGCGAACACGGACGTCACCCCTGGTCATGGAGGCAGCGACACCCCATGTTGCGGCAACGATCCGGTCACCGATGACACGGTGCGTAGTCGGTTCCAACTTGCGGACGCCTTGAATGGTGAGCGTCGAACTTCCGCCGCCCGATACCTTGGCGCCCATTTCGTTGAGCATGTTGCAAAGATCCACGATCTCGGGCTCACGTGCAGCGTTGTCGATCACCGTTTCACCTCGGGCGAGCACTGCTGCCATCAAGATGTTCTCGGTTGCACCCACAGACGGGAAGACCAGGCGAATGTTCGCGCCGTGAAGGTCGTCTGCCTCGGCAACGACACATCCGTGTTCGATTTCGCTACGCGCGCCCAACAGGCGGAGCCCGGATTGGTGCATGTCGAGTGGCCTCGAACCGATCGCATCGCCGCCAGGAAGTGCGACAACAGCGCGTCGACAACGCGCGACCAGCGGACCAAGCACACACACCGACGCCCGAAACTGCTTCACCGCGTCAAAATCAGCGTGATATTTCGGCTCGGCCGGCGTCGTGATCCGCACTTCGGAGTCTTCGAGTTCGACCTCGCAGCCCAGCCCTCGCAAGACGTCCGCCATCAGGGGCACGTCGAGAATGTCCGGGCAGTTGGTCACCACAGTGGTGCCTTCGGCCAACAGCGCAGCGGCCATCAGCTTCAACACACTGTTCTTGGCCCCTCCCACCAGTACTTCACCTTCGAGGCGGTTACCCCCGGTCACAAGAAAGTGCTCACTCACGGTTCACAGCCTAGAGCCACAACCTCGTCGGCACCGCGCCGGTACCGTAGCCCTATGTCTGTTCACCTGACGAAGATCTACACCCGGACCGGCGACGACGGGACCACCGGCCTCAGTGATTTTTCGCGAGTCTCCAAGAACGATCCGCGTCTGGTCGCCTACGCGGATTGCGACGAGACCAACGCGGCGATCGGTGTGGCCGTTGCCCTCGGCACACCCCCGGAGAATCTGCTCGCGATGCTGCGCCAGATCCAGAACGACCTCTTCGACGCGGGGGCCGACCTGTCCACCCCTGTCGTCGAGAACCCGAAGTACCCACCGCTGCGAGTGACTCAGGCCTATATCGATCGACTCGAAGGATGGTGCGATGAGCTCAATGAGCAACTGGCACCGTTGAATTCGTTCATTCTGCCCGGCGGAACTGCCCTGGGTGCCCTGCTTCACGTAGCAAGAACCGTCTCGCGGCGTGCGGAGCGTGCGGCCTGGTCCGCCATCGATGCGAACCCGGAAGACACCAGCGTCCTCCCCGCGAAATATCTCAACAGATTGTCGGATCTGCTCTTCATCATGGGAAGAGTGGCAAATCCTGAAGGCGATGTGCTCTGGAAGCCCGGCGCCGGGGCTTGAGCGGGACCGGTCAGGCGGTGCGTCGCCTACGGGCGCGCCCGTCCGGCCGTGATTCGACCCAGGACAGGAAAGCTGTCAATGCTCCACTGTCCAAGGCGATTTCGTAGGCCGACGATCCGTCGTTGACCTTGACCACGACGATGTCGTCGCTCATGATGTCGAATTCGGTACCCGAGGGAGAGCGACGGCTCTCGACCTCGATACCTTGACGATCAATCCTGGAGTCCGGGCCCGGCCGCAGACTCGACAGTTTGAAAAAAACGAAGGTACTTTCGCCGTAGCGAATGATTCCGTGACGCCACCCGCTGTCCCCCGGGGATGGCAGAACACGAAGCAGTGCAGCGGTACCGCCGCGACGTAGAACCAGCAGACGATACAGAAAAGCCGCGACGAGAACCGCGAGCAGCACAACCAGAATGATCAACACAGTCATTCCGAATGTCACTGTTCGTCGGCTCCCGTCGCGGCTTTACTCGAGTAACTTACGCGCGCTCGACGGCCCGGAGCTGACCCTTGGCGACCGCAATCGCTTCGAGGTCGCCCGAGTTCTCGGCCAAGACAGCCTTGGCTGCCTCGACGTCGATGTCCTGTGCCATGTCCGCGGACTCGGCAAGAATCGTCACCGTCGTCGCAGTGACGGAGAGGAACCCTCCGTGTACTGCAGCAACGATACGCTCGCCGTCGACCGGGGTGATCGACACGGTTCCGCCCTCGATCAGCTGGCCGAGGACCGGCTCATGCCCGGGCATGATGCCGATTTCGCCCTCAGTGGTCTGAGCGCTGACCAGCGTCGCCGAACCAGACCACAAGCGCTGCTCGACGGCAACGAGTTCTACGGTCATCTCAGCCATCGTGGACTACTTCCCGGCCATCTTCTTGGCTGCAGCCTCGACGTCGTCGAGTCCACCGCAGCTGTTGAATGCCTGCTCGGGCAGGTGATCGAACTCGCCCTTGCAGACGCGGTCGAAGGCTTCGATCGTGTCGCGGAGCGGCACGACGGAGCCGGGCTCACCGGTGAACTTCTCGGCAACGATGAAGTTCTGGCCGAGGAACTTCTGGATACGACGGGCGCGGCCGACGAGGACCTTGTCCTCTTCCTGAAGCTCGTCCATACCGAGGATGGCGATGATGTCCTGCAGTTCCTTGTACTTCTGCAGGATGCGCTTGACCTCGTTGGCAACGCGGAAGTGCTCGGCACCGACGAT
This sequence comes from Rhodococcus sp. ARP2, assembly GCF_001029585.1. NCBI lineage: Bacteria > Bacillati > Actinomycetota > Actinomycetes > Mycobacteriales > Nocardiaceae > Rhodococcus > Rhodococcus sp. ARP2. Next base: position 3,826 of record NZ_LEKE01000058.1, read on the forward strand.
GCCGGGCTCCAGGATGCGGGAGGTCGAGCTCAGCGGATCCACAGCGGGGTAGATACCCATCTGCGAAATCGGGCGCGAGAGCTCGGTGGTGGCATCGAGGTGCGCGAACGTCGTAGCCGGCGCGGGGTCGGTGTAGTCGTCGGCGGGCACGTAAATAGCCTGCAGCGAGGTGATCGAGCGACCGCGGGTCGAGGTGATGCGCTCCTGGAGCTCACCCATCTCGTCCGCCAGCGTGGGCTGGTAGCCCACTGCCGAAGGCATACGGCCGAGGAGGGTGGAAACCTCGGAACCTGCCTGCGTGAAGCGGAAGATGTTGTCGATGAACAGCAGAACGTCCTGGCCCTGAACGTCGCGGAAGTACTCCGCCATCGTCAGTGCGGACAGGGCGACGCGCATACGCGTTCCGGGCGGCTCATCCATCTGGCCGAAGACAAGGGCGGTGTCCTGGAGGACGCCCATCTCTTCCATTTCCAGGTGGAGGTCGGTGCCCTCACGGGTACGCTCACCGACGCCTGCGAACACCGAGGTGCCCGAGAACTCGCGAGCGATACGCGTGATCATTTCCTGGATCAGAACGGTCTTGCCGACGCCGGCGCCACCGAACAGGCCAATCTTTCCACCCTTGACGTACGGGGTGAGAAGGTCGATGACCTTGATGCCGGTCTCGAGGATCTCGGTCTTACCTTCGAGCTGATCGAAGGCTGGTGGCTTGCGGTGGATGCCCCACTGCTCGCCGTCGCGGCCGAGGCCGGGGGTGTCGAGGCAATCGCCCAGGGCGTTGAACACGTGGCCCTTGACGACGTCACCGACGGGAACCGAGATCGGCTTGCCCGAGTCGGTCACTGCAGTGCCGCGGACGAGGCCGTCGGTGGGCTGCATGGAGACGGTGCGGACCAGGTTGTCACCGAGGTGCTGTGCAACCTCGAGCGTCAGCGTCTTGGCGACCGAGGGAAGCGTGATCTCGGCGTTCAGGGCGTTGAACAGTTCAGGAACAGCGCCACGCGGGAATTCAACGTCCACGACGGGACCGATGACCCGCACGACGCGGCCGGCTACGGCCGAAGCCGAACCTGCCCCGTTGTTTTCGGTTACTGCTGCGGTCATGTGCTAGTCACTTCCTGCGCTCGAGGCGAGCGCGTTGGCGCCGCCGACGATCTCGCTGATTTCCTGGGTGATCTGGGCCTGGCGAGCCTGGTTGGCCTGACGGCTCAACGTGTTCACCAGTTCGTTTGCGTTGTCCGTCGCGGCCTTCATGGCGGTACGACGGGCTGCCGACTCCGATGCCGCAGCATCGAGAAGCGACGAGAAGATACGAGTGCTGACGTACTTCGGGAGAAGAGCACCGAGAAGCTTCTCGGGCTCGGGCTCGAAGCTGAAGTCCGCGACGGGGCCATTGTCATGGTCGTCGTCGTGGCCGTTGGTCAGCATGTCGTCACCGAGTTCGATGCGCTCTTCCGACACGAAGACCTCGAGAGGAGCCATACGGCGAACCTCGGGAGTCTGCGTCAGCATCGACACGAAGCGGGTGTAGACGATATGGAGTTCGTCGACGCCCTCGATCGTGCCTTCACCGTTCGGAGCGGCAACCTGGTTACCCGAACCAGCCATGAACAGCTCCACCAGGTGGCGGCTGGCCTTCGCTGCATCCGAGTAACCCGGATCCTGCGAGAAGCCCGTCCACGCAGCACCGATGTCGCGGCCGCGGAACGTGTAGTAGCCGAGTCCCTTGGAACCGAGCACGTACACGACCGGCTCCTTGCCCTCGCTGCGGAGGAGAGCCATGAGCTCTTCTGCCTGCTTGAGGACGTTGGAGTTGTAGCCACCACACATGCCGCGGTCACTGGTGACAACGAGGACCGCAGCCCGCTTGGGCTCCGGGCGCTCGTTGAGCAACGGGTGATCGAGCGAAGCAGACGCACTCGCCAATTCGGTGAGTACCTTCGTGATCTCCTCGGCATACGGCTTGGACGCGGCGACGCGAATCTGAGCCTTGGTGATACGCGAAGTCGCGATCAGTTCCTGTGCCTTGGTGATCTTCTTGGTCGAGTTGACCGACTTGATACGAGACCGCAATTCGAGAATGCTCGCCATCGATCAATCACTCTCCCTTCGGAATTCGCAGTGTCATGGGCGCGTACGTCACTTGCTGACGGTCTTGCGCTTGACGTTGATCTGCTCGTTCTCGACCTCGTCGGCGCCCAAAGCGTCAGCCTCGGCCTCGTTCACGACCCGGCTTCCGTCGGATGCGATGAAGCCTTCCTTGAACTTGTTCGTTGCAGCGATCAGCGCAGCAGCGTTGTCGGCATCGAGTGCCTTACCGCCGTTGATGCTGGAGTAGACGCCAGCAGCCGAGTGCTTGAGGTCTTCGAGCAGTTCCTTCTCGAAGCGACGGACGTCACCGATCGGAACGCTGTCGAAGATGCCTTCGCCGGCGAGGTAGATCGAGACGATCTGGTCCTCGACAGGGATCGGGCTGTACTGATCCTGCTTGAGCAGCTCGACCAGACGGGCACCGCGCTCGAGCTGAGCCTTGGAGGCAGCGTCGAGGTCGGATGCGAAAGCGGAGAACGCTTCGAGCTCACGGAACTGAGCCAGTTCCAGACGCAGCGAACCGGAAACCTTCTTCATGCCCTTGGTCTGTGCAGCGCCACCGACGCGGGAGACCGAGATACCGACGTTGATCGCGGGGCGAACGCCCTTGTTGAACAGGTCGGACTCGAGGAACACCTGACCGTCGGTGATGGAGATGACGTTGGTCGGGATGTACGCCGAGACGTCGTTCGCCTTGGTCTCGATGATCGGCAGAGCCGTCAGCGAGCCACCGCCGAGTGCGTCGGACAGCTTCGCCGAACGCTCCAGCAGACGGGAGTGCAAGTAGAAGACGTCACCGGGGTAAGCCTCGCGTCCCGGCGGGCGACGCAGCAGCAGCGAGATGGCGCGGTACGCCTCTGCCTGCTTGGTCAGGTCGTCGAACACGACCAGAACGTGCTTGCCCTGGTACATCCAGTGCTGGCCGATGGCCGAGCCGGTGTACGGTGCGAGCCACTTGAAGCCTGCGGAATCAGAGGCCGGAGCAGCAACGATGGTGGTGTACTCCATCGCGCCCTTCTCCTCGAGGGCAGCCTTGACGCCCGCGATGGTGGAACCCTTCTGACCGATGGCAACGTAGATGCAGCGCACCTGCTTGTTGACATCGCCGGAATCCCAGTTGGCCTTCTGGTTCAGGATGGCGTCGATGCAGACCGCGGTCTTGCCGGTCTTGCGGTCGCCGATGATGAGCTGGCGCTGGCCGCGGCCGATCGGGGTCATGGCGTCGATAGCCTTGATACCGGTCTGGAGCGGCTCTTCGACCGGCTGGCGCTCGAGCACCGAAGCGGCCTGGAGCTCGAGTGCACGGTTCTCGGTGCTCTCGATCTCGCCGAGGCCGTCGATGGGCGCACCCAGCGGGTCGATGACGCGGCCGAGGAAAGCATCGCCGACGGGAACCGACAGAACGTCGCCCGTGCGCTTTACTTCCTGGCCTTCTTGAATGTTCTGGTAATCGCCAAGGATGACGGCACCGATTTCGGTGGCATCCAGGTTGAGCGCGACGCCGACGATTCCACCGGGGAACTCCAACAGCTCGTTGGACATAGCCGAAGGCAGGCCAGAGACGTGCGCAATGCCGTCACTGGTGTCGGTCACTGTGCCGACCTCCTCACGGGAGGCCTCCGGGGAGTAGCTCGCGGTGTAGTTGTCGATCGCGCTACGGATCTCGTCGGAGGAGATCGTCAGCTCCGCCATGTTTTTCCTGCTCTCGGTGTCTGGTCTTCGAAAAGATCTGGAGTATGTGTTCGGCTGAAGGACTACTTGAGGTTCTTCCGCAGTGCTGCGAGTCGACCCGCTGCGCTGCCGTCGATAACCTCGTCGCCCACCCGGACGACCAAGCCGCTGAGGAGTTCTGGATCAACCTCGACGTGTACTGCTACCGGCTTCCCGTAGGTGCGGGTAAGAGTGCTGGCCAAGCGATCCGACTGCTCCGAGCTCAACGCCGAGGCGCTGCGAACGTGAGCAACGGTGGTATCGCGCTGCGCTGCGGCAAGATTCGACAGCTGATCGAAAGTGTCTGCGGGTGCAGACTTCAACCGGCCGACGGCCTGTCCGGCGAGTGCCTCGGTGACCGCGGTGACCTTGCCGTAGAGCAAGCGGGAGAGGAACTCACGCTTGCGGGCTGCGGGAACCGACAGATCCGAGAGCGTCTGCTCCAGGCTGGGATCCCCTGCCACGATGCGACCGAGACGGAAGAGCTCGTCCTCAACGGTGTCCAACTGGCTCTGATCGGCTGCGGCGCGGAGCAGAGCTTCGCGTCCGAGCAGTTCGAGCGAGTTGACCAAGTCGCGGGCCGCAGACCAGTCCTGGCCTGCGGCTGCCTTCACGGTGGCGAGCGCCTCGGCGCCGACCTTTCCGGAGAACAACTGCTCTGCCAAAGCCTGGCGACCAGCGGCCGGTGCCGAAGCGTCAGCCAGCGCGCTGCGAAGAGCGCGCTGGCCGTCGAGTACCTCGACCACCGAGAAGAGCTCGGACCCAGCCTGAGCAGAAGCAGCAGTTGCGGCTCCTGCAGAGACGGCGCCCAGGGCACTGCTCAGCGCAGAACGAGTCTGCGCCAAGGCTTCACGGCTCGCTGCGTACATGTTGCTCACTTCCTGGCTGAATCAGCGCTGACGGTGTCGAGCTCGTTGAGGAAACGATCAACCGTTCCGGCGCGCTTCACGTCGTCGGCGAGAGACTCCCCGATGACCTTCTCGGCCAGGTCTACAGCGGTCTTGCCGAGATCCGAGCGGAGCTCAGCGACGATCTGCTGACGCTGGGCGACGAGCTGGCTGTGGCCTGCGGCCACGATGCGGTCGCTCTCGTCCTGCGCCTGAACCTTCATGTCAGCGATGATCTGCTGACCCTGGGTACGCGCTTCCTCACGGATCTGCGCTGCCTCGGTACGAGCTTCGGCGAGCTGCGCGCGGTACTGCTCGAGCGCGGCCGCTGCCTCTGCCTGTGCGTCTTCGGCTTTCTTGATGCCGCCCTCGATCTGCTCGGTGCGTTCGGCCAAGACCTTCTGGAACTTCGGAAGAACGAGCTTCCAGAAGACGAAACCAACTACTACGAGCGCGACCGCGGACCACACGATGTCGTATGTCTCGGGGATGAGGGGATTGTGTTCAGTCGTCCCCTCCGCCGCGAGAATTGCGATGGTGGCTGCCATGTCGGTCTTAGAAGATGAAGCCGGCGACGAGGCCGATCAGCGCGAGGGCCTCGGTGAATGCAATACCGAGGAACATGGTGGTACGAACCTGGCCGGCCATCTCGGGCTGGCGGACCATGCCTTCGATTGCCTTGCCCACAACGATGCCCACGCCGATGCCGGGGCCGATTGCTGCGAGGCCGTAGCCGATGGCTCCGTAGCCGCGCGACTTGGTCTCGACAACTTCCTGAGCGAGGTAAGCGATGCTCATGGTGTTCCATTCCCTTTCTGTTGACCTCCGCCGGATTCGGCAAGAGGCTCAGTTCTTGGTGTAGCTGGTGAGGAGGTAAAAGGTCAGTGCTCGTCGGCGTGGAGCGCCAGATCGATGTACACCGCGGTCAGCAACGCGAACACGTAAGCCTGCAGGAAGATGACCAGCAGCTCGAAGAACGTGAATGCGATACCGGCGATGATCGACGGAACGCCGAAGATCGCCTGGAATCCGCCGGACACGAAGAAGAAGTAGTTCGTCGCGCTGAAGAACAGCACCAGCAGGATGTGGCCGGCCAACATGTTGGCCATGAGACGAACCATCAGCGTGAACGGGCGCAGGATGAAGGTCGAGATGAACTCGATGGGCACCAACAAGAAGTGCAGGGGCAGCGGAACGCCGGGAACGACGATGCTGCTCTTGACGTACTTGAAGAAGCCGTACTTCTTGATTCCGACGTAGTTGAACACGATGTAGGCGAGCGCCGCGAGTACCAGGGGCATACCGATTCGTGCGTTCGGCGAGATGTTCAGGAAAGGAATGATGCTGGCCAGGTTGCTGGCGACCACGATGAAGAAGATCGTCGTGATGACCGGCAGGAAGCGCTTGCCCTGTTCCTTGCCCAGGATCTCCTCGGCGATGTTGATACGAACGAAGTCGAGCGCAAGCTCAGCGGCGTTCTGCATCCCACGGGGAACCAATCGAGGACTGCGCATCGCGATCACGAAGAAGGCTGCGACCAGCACCGACATCAGCAGACGAATCAGCATCAGACGGTCGAGCTCGAAGGGGCCCGCGTGAATCAACACGGAGGGCGGGAAAAAATCGTCTAGTGACGGCGCATGGAATTCATCCGCGGCCAGGGTGGTGACGCTCAGCGTTCTCTCCCGTAGTCGGTCCGCAGCCATCATTGACTGCGGTTCGATCGGACATTGACGATCTACAAGTCGACAAGTTCGACTCGCGCATTCGTCAGCAGCTGGAGAACCCTAGAGGGGCCTGGCGTCTGTCGGTGTCGGCGACTCTCGTCGACTCAGTGGTCAGAATTTCGACCACCTGCGAGCACATGGCATCGTCGGCTGAGTGTTACTCGGCCCACCATTGCTCTCGCTTGAACCGAACCTTATCAAGTCATCTACGACATTGTGTAGATGGGGTACCTGGAAGTCCGATTAGTTACCTCTTGTAGTACTACTCGTCGTCGTCGACGTTGCTGCTGGGAGTGGGATCGACGTACGGAGTTTTGGTTCCGAGAACGCCGTATGTCTCCGCACCGAGCACGACGACCAGCGACATGATGATGACCAGGACGAGAGCGGTCTTGTTGTAGAAATCCATGTCCGAGAGGACAAAGAGAACAACCATCGCGAGAATCATCTTCAGCAGCCACGTGCCGAGAAGAACTGCACCGGCCGTGAGCGCAGGCAACTTCGCTGTGAGCAGCACGCCCAGCGCCGTGAACAGGATGAACCCGCCGCCGACGGCTGCGCCGATCAAAGCGCCGTAGACGCCTTCCTTGCCGGCGAAGAGCCCGCCCAGGAGCGCGCCGACCACGGCCAGCGCGATCAGCCCCATCACACCCCACTTCACGGCCGACTTCATGGCGGCGGTCGAATCAGGGATGGGTTGCGAGGCAGGTACAGGCTGCGGCGTGTTCGTCACGATGCCCAAGGGTAATGGATCGGGAAACTTGGCTACCGACGCTGTTGCTTGCGATCGATCAGGGACGGCACCGCGGTGAAGAACAAGGCAATGACCAACCCGGCCGCAACCAGTACGACAACCAGCTGTCGATTGAGCAGCGAGGATCCGACGGCACCGAAAGCCAGAACGCTGACCCACAGGTAGATGACCAGCACAACCCGTCGGTGCGTGTGTCCGATTTGCAGGAGGCGATGATGCAGGTGCATCTTGTCCGGACTGAACGGACTGACGCCCGCTTTCGTCCGGCGGATCACGGCCAGGAGCATGTCCAGCATCGGGATGAACATCACAGCACCGACCAGCAACAACGGCGCGAGGAGGCCGACCAGGTCGCGGGTTCCGTAAGCAGTGAGCGGAATACGACCGGATGCACTGGTGGAGATCGCGGCAAGCATGAGACCGATCAACATCGACCCGGAATCGCCCATGAAAATGCGCGCTGGATTGAAGTTGTGCGGAAGAAAACCGAGACAAGCGCCTGCCAAGGCCGCCGCGATCATCGCAGGCGGGTAGACACTCGCGTCGCCGCCCTGATCGTGGAGCAGACCGATCGAGAAGATGAGGATCGCCAAGGCCGCGATGAGGCCCAAACCGGCGGCCAATCCGTCGAGACCGTCGACGAAGTTCATCGCGTTGATGGTCGCCACGGCGATAGCCACCGTGAACAGTCCCGATTGAATCTGATCGAGGATGATCGTGGACCCACCGCCACCACCGAAAGGGTTGTAGATGATGAACCAACTGACGCCCATCACCACAAGAACTCCGGCAGCAGTCACCTGACCCACAAACTTGGTGAGAGCGTCGAGACCCCACCTGTCGTCGATCACGCCCACGAGGACGATGACGGCGCCCGCTACGAGCGCAGCGTGTACATCTGGACTACCGAAGCCGAAACCTCTTGTGAGCGCCGGTAATTGCTGCGCGAACAGCAGACCGACAACCATGCCGATATACATTCCGACGCCACCGAGGCGCGGAATCGGCTCGACGTGAACGTCCCGATCACGCGGTATGGCGACGGCGCCGAACCGCAGCGCCAACAACCGGACTGCGCCAGTCGCAAGGTATGTCACTACCGCCGCCGTACACAGCACGAGCAAAAGTTCACGGATGGGCACACCCGCTCCCCCGCCACCCTGTGCCAGATATGTGGTCGCCTCGTACGAAGTGATCACTGCGCGAGATCACCCGTCCGGCGGGGATAGGCAGGTTTTGCCCGTACCAGTTCGCGAACGCCGTCGGCAACCGATGCCAACTCGGCCTCCCCTGACGTGGTGGCTGGATCCGCTACGACTGCACGCGCGATCAACTCCCCCACGATGCTCATGTCGGAACTGTTGAACCCCTGTGTCGTCACGGCCGCGGATCCGACGCGGATTCCGGACGTGACGGCCGGCGACTGCGGATCGAACGGAATCGCGTTCTTGTTGAGCGTGATCGAAGCCAGTCCGCACCTACGCTCGGCGTCGACTCCGGTGACACCGCTTGCGCGCAGATCGAGAAGCGCCAGATGCGTGTCGGTTCCACCGGAAACGGTGCGCAGGCCGCGAGCTTCCAACGACTGCGCGAGCGCCGACGCATTGGCAACCACTTCCTGTGCATACCAACGATATTCCGGCGTCGACGCTTCTTTGAAGGCAACCGCCTTCGCAGCGATCGCATGCATCATCGGGCCGCCTTGAATGAAGGGAAACACCGCGCGATCGACAGCCGAGGCATGCTCGCTGCGGCACAAGATCATTCCGCCGCGCGGGCCTCTGAGGACCTTGTGCGTCGTCGCGGAGACCACGTCGGCATACGGAACACACGACGGTATCGCCCGGCCTGCCACGAGTCCGATGAAGTGGGCGGCATCGACCCACAGGATCGCACCGACCTCGTCCGCGATCGACCGGAAGGCTGCGAAGTCGATGGTGCGGGAGTACGCGGTCGCGCCGGCGACGATGATTTTCGGCTTGTGCGCCAGAGCCAGGGTGCGAACCTCGTCGTAGTCGATCAATTCGGTGGCCGAATCGACGTGATAGGGAACGGTGGTGAACCACTGCCCCGAAAAGCTGACCCGAGACCCGTGAGTCAGATGCCCACCGTGCGGCAAACTCATCGCCAATACGGTGTCGCCGGGCTTGGCGAATGCGGCGTACACCGCGAGATTCGCGGTGGCCCCCGAATGCGGCTGGACGTTGACGTGCTCGGCGCCGAACAGTGCCTTTGCCCGGTCGATCGCCAGATTCTCGGCTACGTCGACGTACTCGCACCCGCCGTAGTAACGCCGACCCGGATAGCCCTCGGCGTACTTGTTGCTCAGGGTCGAACCCAAGGCAGCCAGTACCGAGGGGCTGGTGAAGTTCTCGCTCGCGATGAGTTGAAGCCCGCCGCGCTGACGCTCGAGTTCGGCCAGCGCAACAGCCGCGATCTCGGGGTCCGCCGTGGCAAGCTCACCGAAATCCGGTCCCCAATACGTGGATTCCCCCGCGCGCTCGCCGCCGGCGCCGACCATCGTTACGAAACTCCCTCTACGAGGCTTTCCGGACTGGTGCCCAATACCTCGGCGATGGATTCTGCCGAGACGGCACCCACTCGCAAGATACGCGGTGAATTGCCGGTCAGGTCGACGATCGTGGAAGCAACGGCGTGTTCGGCCTTGCCTCCGTCGAGATACACGCTGGCAGATCCGCCGAGCTGATCTCGGGCTTCCTCGACGGTAGTTGCCGGCGGACGCCCCGAAATGTTGGCGCTCGAGACGGCAAGCGGTCCGACATCGCGCAACAGTTCGAGGGCAACCGGGTGCAGCGGCATGCGGAGCATGACGGTTCCGCGGGTATCACCGAGGTCCCAGGCAAGTGAAGGCGCCTGCTCGACGACCAAGCTCAGTCCGCCGGGCCAGAACGCGCGGATCAGATCCCGCGCCTGGGGGCGCACGCTGTAGACGAGCCCGTCGATGGTGTTCCACGATCCGACCAGTACCGGGACGGGCATGTCTCGCCCGCGTCCCTTGGCGCGCAACAGACTCGTGACAGCTTCGCTGTCGAACGCGTCCGCGGCGAGTCCGTAAAGGGTGTCGGTAGGGAGAACTACGAGTCGGCCGGCCTTGAGCGCGTTCTTCGCGGCGGCCAAGCCTGCGGTTCGGGAATCTGTCTGACTGCAGTCGTACACGGTGCTCACTCAGCCATCCTTTCACTCTGCACTTCGGGCGTTCGATTCCGCTGCGCTTCCACGTCGGTGGCGACACGTCTGGCGACGACGAAACGCGGACGACCGGCAAGATCGGGATGCTGTGCAACGTCGCCGAACACCCGGCGCGCCGAGAACAGCGCAGCGACGCCGTCGCCGTTGGTGTCGTCGTGCTCGATGCCTGCCGCGCCGCCGATTCGAAGCCACCTCGCGATGTTGCTGATCATGGGTTTGATGACGGACAGACCGTCGGCGCCACCGAACAACGCGGTGTGCGGGTCGTAATCCATGACCTCAGGCTGCAATTGCGCGCCTTCGGGGATGTACGGCGGATTGGAAACAACCAGATCGACGCCGCCCTCGAGCCCTGGCAACAGGTTCCGATCGGTGACATCGCCCTGATGCAGATGGATCGGTGTATCACCGGCGGCCTCGCGGTCGGCAGCATTACGACGCGCCCACGCCAACGCGGCGGGCTCCTTCTCCACGGCGTGAACGACGGCGTCTGGACGGGCCTCGGCGATGGACAGCGCGAGTACACCCGATCCCGTGCACAGGTCCAGAACTACCGGCGGCTTGCTTCCGCAACCTTCGAGGAACGAGAGCGCCCAACCCATGAGCAATTCGGTTTCGGGCCGCGGAATGAAGACACCCGGACCGACAGCGACGTCGATGTTGCCCATCGATGCGACTCCGATGATGTGCTGCAACGGAATCCGCTTCACGCGTTGCGCAACCAACTCGTCGAACGCGGCGATGACCTCGGGATCGACCAACGGAATCAGACCGAGACGCGTGCGTTCGACGCCGAGCAGGTGGGATGCCAACAACTCGGCGTCGGTGCGTGGGCTGGGCACACCTGCGGCGTCGAGCTGTTTTGCAGCTTCGATCAGCGCCAAACGAAGTGGAAGTCGACTCACGGGTACAGCCTGCCACGCTCGACCGACACGCGGTTCACCGAGTTCCCGGCGGGACGGAGGTCAGTCATGGTCTGCATCTACTCGGCCGCGAGACGCGCCTCTCGGTCCGCCTTGCCCAATGCGTCGAGAAGTGCGTCGAGCTCACCGTCGAGCACTGCGTCGAGGTTGTGCGACTTGAATCCGATGCGGTGATCGGTGATGCGGTTCTCAGGGAAGTTGTAGGTGCGGATGCGCTCCGAACGGTCCACCGTCCGAACCTGACTCTGGCGACCTGCCGACGCTTCTGCGTCCGCGGCTTCCTCGGCGACTACCTGCAAACGGGCTGCAAGCACCTGCATGGCACGCGCCTTGTTCTGGAGCTGCGAGCGCTCGTTCTGGCAGGTGACGACGATGCCGGTCGGAAGGTGCGTGATTCGAACCGCGGAGTCGGTGGTGTTGACGCCCTGACCGCCCTTGCCGGACGAACGGTAGACGTCGATACGCAGGTCACTCTCGTCGATCTGGACCTGCTCGACCTCTTCGGGCTCCGGGTAGACCAGAACGCCGGCGGCCGAAGTGTGAACGCGTCCCTGGGATTCGGTGACGGGCACTCGCTGGACGCGGTGAACCCCGCCCTCGAACTTGAGCCTCGCCCACACTCCGTCCGGGGTATCTGACTTGCTCTTGATCGACAGCGTGGCTTCCTTGTATCCGCCGAGATCGGAGACCGTCGCGTCGAGGATCTCGACGCGCCAGCCGTGCCGTTCCGCGTAGCGGACGTACATGCGGGCCAGGTCCGAGGCGAAGAGCGCGGATTCTTCGCCGCCCTCACCGGACTTCACTTCGAGGACGATGTCGTCACCGTCATGCGGATCACGCGGCGCCAACTGATCGGTCAGCGTCTGCTCGAGCTGCGCGACCTCGGCTTCGAGATCGGGGATCTCGGCGGCGAAGCTGGAATCGTCGGCGGCGAGTTCGCGCGCAGCTTCCAGATCGTCCTGCGCAGCCGTGAGCTTGTTGTACGTCGACATGATCGGCGAGAGCTCGGAGAACCGCTTACCGACGCGCCTGGCAGCGGCAGGGTCGTTGTGCAACGCCGGATCGGACATCTGTGCTTCGAGACCGGCGTGCTCCGCCAAGATGTCGTCGATGGCCGAGGGCTGGGTTGCGCCTGCCATGGTTCGCTCCGCTCTGAGTTTCGATTCCTACGGTGCGCGCTTGAAGGTATTTCGACGCCGGGACCCGGGAAACGCGCAAACCGAGTGGAGGCACAAAAAAGCCGACGCCCGATCTGCGCATGGCAGATCGGGCGTCGGCGGAACAGCTAGGACTCGGTGGCCGGGACCTTGCTGTCTGCGCGCTTGCCGTAGCGAGCCTCGAAGCGAGCGACGCGTCCACCGGTGTCGAGAATCTTCTGCTTGCCCGTGTAGAACGGGTGGCACTGCGAGCAAACCTCGACGTTGATGCGTCCGGACTCCTTGGTGCTGTGGGTCTCGAACGTGTTACCGCAACCGCAGACGACGGTGGTCGCTACGTAGGTTGGGTGGATTCCTGCCTTCATGGTGTCCCTTTCAATGGTCGCCGGGTCGACGTCGCCAATCGACATCGTGAACCGGAACCGGACTCGGCCGTTCAGTATGCCAGATGCGGTACCTCACCAGATAATCCGCGTCTCGCACGCCTCGGGGTGGCTGTACGAAGTTGTCAACGCACTGCCCCTCGGTTTTGTTCCGCCCACGCAAAAGGCCCACAACCAGCTGGTTGTGGGCCTTTGACGTCGAGTCGATCAGTCGTCGATCGCACCCGGTGCGGTCTTGGAGACCTGCATCAGGAACTCGAGGTTGTTCTTGCTCTTCTTCAGTCGATCGATCAGCAGATCGATGGCCTGATGCGAGTCCAGTCCGGACAGGACGCGGCGGAGCTTGTGCAGCACAGCAGCTTCGTCCGGGCTCAGGAGCAGCTCGTCCTTACGCGTGCTGGACGGGTTGACGTCCACGGCCGGGAACACGCGGCGTTCGGCGATCTTGCGATCGAGCTTGAGCTCGGCGTTGCCGGTGCCCTTGAACTCTTCGAAGATCACCGTGTCGCCGGTGGATCCGGTCTCGACCATCGCGGTGGCGATGATGGTGAGCGATCCGCCGTTCTCGATGTTGCGGGCAGCGCCGAGGAAACGCTTCGGCGGGTAGAGCGCCGTCGAGTCGACACCACCGGAGAGGATGCGTCCGGACGCAGGCGAGGAGTTGTTGTACGCACGACCCAGACGCGTGATGGAGTCGAGCAGTACGACGACGTCCTTACCCATCTCGACCAGGCGCTTCGCACGCTCGATTGCCAGCTCGGCAACTGCGGTGTGATCTCCCGGCGGGCGGTCGAAGGTGGAGGAAATGACCTCACCCTTCACGCTGCGCTGCATGTCGGTCACTTCCTCGGGACGCTCGTCCACGAGGATGACCATCAGGTAGCACTCAGGATTGTTGGTGGCGACGGCATTCGCGATCGCCTGCAACACGCTGGTCTTACCGGCCTTGGGCGGGCTCACGATGAGGGCGCGCTGGCCCTTACCGATGGGCATCACCAGGTCGATGACACGCGTGGTGAGAATGTGCTGCTCGGTCTCGAGGCGCAGACGCTGGTTCGGGTACAGCGGCGTGAGCTTGTTGAACTCGGGGCGCTTCTTCGCGGCCTCGACGTCGCCGCCGTTGACCGTGTCGATGCGGACCAGCGGGTTGAACTTCTGACGCTGGCTGCCCTGCTCACCGTCACGCGAGACGCGGACGGCACCGGTGATGGCGTCGCCACGGCGAAGGCCGTTCTTGCGGATCAGGTTCATGGAGACGTAGACGTCGTTGGGACCGGCGAGGTACCCGGACGTACGCACGAAGGCGTAATTGTCGAGCACGTCGAGGATGCCGGCGACCGGCTGAAGGACGTCGTCCTCGCGGATTTCGGTCTCACGCGAATCGTTGGGTGCGCCACCCTCACCGCGGTCGCGACCACGGCCACGGCGCTCGCGGAAACGGCGTCCGCGGCGTCCGCGTCCACCCTCTTCGTCGTCGTCCGGTCCGTTGTTGCGGTTGTCCGTACGCGGACCGGCGTTGTTCTGGCCGGCGTTGTTCTGATTGCCGCGATCCTGACGGTCCTGGCGATCCTGGCGATCCTGGTTACCCCGGTTGCCCTGGTTCTCGCGCTGGCCCTGGTTATCTCGCTGGCCCTGATTGTCCCGGTTGCGCTCGCGGCGGGGACGCTCGTTGCCCTGCTCGGCGGGAGCCTGATCAGCGTCGGACTTGCCCTCGGTGCGCGCAGGACGCTCGACCGGAGCCTCAGCCTTGGCGGTCTCGGTGACCTTCGAGGTATCGACAGCCTTCGAGGTGTCCGCGTCGGACTTTGCCGAAGGAGTGTCCTGCTCGATGCTCAGTTCACCCTGGTCGGGTGAACCTGCACGACGAGCGGCGCCGCGACGCTGACGTCCACGACGGGGTGCGCTCTGATCGGAATCCTCGGCGGATTCGGTACGCGCAGGCGCTGCCTCGGCAGGAGCGGATTCTGCCGCGGGAGCCGTTTCGGCTGCGGGGGTTTCGGTGCGTGCGGCGCGGGCGCTCTTGGCACGAGTGCGCGCAACGGGTGCGTCGTCGAGAGTGAGTTCGCTCTGTGCGGGTGCAGCCTTTGCGCTGCCGCCCTGGCGCTCCTTGATGGCTGCGATCAGGTCGCCCTTGCGCATGCCGGAAGTGCCTTTGATGCCCAGTTCACCCGCAAGAGTGCGGAGTTCGGTGAGCACCATGCCGGAGAGTCCGGCACCACGGCGCGTCTCGGCACGCTTCGTGGAGGTCGCCACCGCACCGTTCGATGCTGAAGATGACGCCTGAGAATTGTCGCCTGATTCCGACCCGGCGGGTGCAGAAGTGGCGATGAGGTCCGTATCGGTCACGGAGGTCCTTTCCTTCCCTCACTCGCACTGCGCAAAGTCGAGGGTTCGTCCCGCAGTTCGATTGAATACCGAACTCGGTGGTGCCGTACGTGGTTGCTGTCCAGAACTGCCGGCTTGTCCGCCGTCACATGATTGTCGGAAACTCTCGCCTCAAACTTTTCATGCGCTCGCAAACCTGCCCAACGCGCCTTCGTCGACGATTCACTCCCCCGTGTGTTGAACCCCAGAGATATGGAACCTCTGAGTGTTCGATCCGCGGAGGATTCAAACCTTCGGAGAAGGTACAAGCGTGAGGATCATGCCTGCGAGAATCATGCCAAGGACTGTGGACCCCGATTGGGAAGGAGTTTTGCCCCCTGGTGATGCACCGGCGACTGACGCGCACGATGTACGGACATAGCCCAGGATAGCGTCCAAACCTGAGTCCGGCAAGAATTTGGACGACTGGGTGTGTCAGTTCACTACCGATCGGTAGTGGGCGATCACCAGGACCAAGGCAGGGATCAGACCGTCGTCGTGGATACTTCGACGCCGTCGGCGATGTCCAATTCGAGCACACGTAGTCCGTCTGCCCGCGCCGCTTCGGCGAGCTCGACGGGGAAAGGCTCTGTGCTGAGCGCCAACACGGTGGGGCCTGCTCCCGAAACGGTCGCGGCAATGCCCGCCTCGCGCAGGATCCCGATCCATCGCGTCGTGAGCGGCAGTGCGGGTGCGCGCTGCGCCTGATGCAGGCGATCCTCGGTGGCTGCCATCAACAGATCGGGCCGAGCAGTGAGCGCAACGACAGCCAGCGCGCTGCGGCTCGCGTTGAACGAGGCATCCTGGTGCGGAACCAATTCGGGCAGGAGGCCACGAGTGTGTGCGGTGGACGACCGCTCCTCGGGAACCAGTGCCACAGCACGGATGTCGGGATGGACATCGAGTTTCGCCGCGGAGTAGATCGGCTCGTCGCCTTCGACGGCCGGTGGGCAACTCCACGAGACGACTGCGCCACCGAGAACACTGGCAGACGCATTGTCCGGGTGACCTTCGAACTCGGACGAGAGTTGAACCAACTGCTCTTCCGTCAAGCCGATCTCGGCATCGAGTGCGCGCGCAAGACCGTTGGCTGCTGCCAGTCCGCCGACAGCCGCAGAAGCCGAGGATCCCAACCCGCGCGAGTGCGGGATCGCGTTGCGGCACAACACGTCCAGGCCACTGGCCCACACCCCGGCCGCTTCGAGACCGCGTTCGATAGCGCGAACTACGAGATGCGAAGGACCCCAAGGTACGTCGGCAGCGCCTTCACCTTCGACGCGAATCTGAAGGCCCGAATCCGTTGTGGTGACCACGATTTCGTCGTACAACCCCAACGCCAGACCGAGGGTGTCGAACCCCGGCCCCAAGTTTGCACTCGAGGCCGGGACGCGAGCAGTCACCGAAAGGCCGATAGGCAGGGTTATAGTCATGTCAGACACCGGATTCCGCGGAGTGGTCGATGAATCCACGGACACTATGCAAGCTCGAGGGCAGCCGCGACGGCAACGGGATCGACACCGATCGGCTCGACGTTCGGCATACCCTTCAAAGCCGTGTCAGGATCCTTGAGACCGTTACCGGTCACCGTGCACACGACGGTCAGGCCCGGCTCGAGCCAGCCCTCTGCACGTGCGGCGAGCAGGCCGGCGACACTGGCTGCCGACGCCGGTTCGACGAAGACACCCTCGGTGGCGGCGATCAGACGGTAAGCCTCGAGGATCTTCTCGTCGGTGGCGGCACGGAATGCACCGTTCGACTCTTCCTTCGCGGCGACAGCGCCGTTCCAGGAAGCGGGGGAACCGATTCGGATTGCGGTAGCGATGGTTTCGGGGTCCTTGACGGGTGCGCCGTTGACCAGCGGAGCCGCACCGGCTGCCTGGACGCCGAGCATGCGGGGCTTGACCGTGGTCAGACCGTCGGCGTAGTACTCGGAGTATCCGCGCCAGTACGCGGTGATGTTTCCTGCGTTTCCGACCGGGAGAGCGTGCACGTCGGGAGCCTTGCCGAGCACGTCCATGATCTCGAATGCCGCGGTCTTCTGACCTTCGATGCGCACCGGGTTGACGGAGTTGACCAGACCGATGGTGGGGAATTCCGCCGTGGTCTTGCGTGCCAGTTCGAGGCAGTCGTCGAAGTTGCCCTGGACCTGAATGATCTTGGCGCCGTGCATGACTGCCTGCGCAAGCTTGCCCATGGCGATCTTGCCCTGCGGGATGAGCACGGCGCAGGTCATGCCTGCCTTGGCTGCATACGCAGCGGCCGAGGCGGAGGTGTTGCCGGTGGACGCGCACAGAACTGCGCGCTGGCCCCGGGCCAAGGCGTCGGTGACGGCCATCGTCATGCCGCGGTCCTTGAAGGAACCGGTGGGGTTGAGACCCTCGACCTTGAGGTAGACGTCGCAGCCGGTGATCTCGGAGAGGTGGCCGGCCGGCAGGAGCGGGGTGCCGCCTTCGCGCAGGGTGACGGTCTTCCAGTTGTCACCGATCGCGAGACGGTCCCGGTATGCCTCGATGAGACCCGGCCATGCCTTGTGGACGGGGTTGACGATGCCGGTCATTGTTCAGTGCCTTCCAGTCGCAGCACGCTGGTCACAGCGGTGACGAATTCGAGTTCGTTGAGGGCCGCCACGGTCTCGGAGAGAGCCGCGTCGGTTGCTACATGAGTGACGACCACCAGACGCGCGCCGGCGCCGGCGCCCTCCTGGCGGACGACGGAGATGCTCACGCCGTGCTTGGCGAACTCGGCGGCGACTGCGGACAGCACACCTTCCTTGTCCGCGACCTCCATGTTCACGTAGTAGCGCGTGAGGATGTCGCCCATCGGGGCGACCTTGAGCTTGGCGTACTTGGACTCGCGGGGGCCGCGGCCGCCGTGAACCTTGTTGCGCGCCGCCATCACCAGGTCACCCATCACCGCGGAAGCGGTGGGGGCGCCGCCAGCGCCCTGGCCGTAGAACATGAGCCGGCCGGCGTTCTCTGCTTCCACGACAACGGCGTTGAACGCGCCGTTGACCGAGGCCAGCGGATGGCTGAGCGGAACCAGCGCCGGGTACACGCGAGCGGAAATCCGCTCCTTGCCCTTGGGCGTGACGATGCGCTCGCAGATCGAGAGCAACTTGATCGTGCAGTCGAGCGCCTTCGCCGACGCCAGGTCGGCGGAGGTGATCGTGGAGATTCCTTCGCGGTACACGTCCGCGGCAGTGACGCGGGTGTGGAACGCGATCGACGCGAGGATCGCAGCCTTCGCCGCGGCGTCGTAGCCTTCGACGTCCGCGGTCGGGTCGGCTTCCGCGTATCCGAGGCGTCCGGCTTCGGCGAGGGTCTCTTCGTAGTCGGCGCCGGTCTCGTCCATCGCGGAGAGGATGAAGTTGGTGGTGCCGTTCACGATTCCGGCGACCTTGTTGACACGGTCTCCGGCCAACGACTGTGTGAGCGGGCGGATCACGGGGATCGCACCGGCAACAGCGGCCTCGAAGTACAGGTCGACAGAGTTGGCCTCTGCAGCCTCCGCCAATTCACCGGTGTGGTCCGCGAGCAGCGCCTTGTTGGCGGTCACGACCGACTTACCGGAGTTGAGGGAAGAGAGAATCAGCTTGCGAGGGAGCTCGATTCCGCCGATCACCTCGACCACGATGTCGACGTCGTCACGACCGACCAGGGACTCGGCGTCCGTCGTCTGCAGTTCCTCGGGAATTCCGCGGTCCGAGCCGATACGGCGGACGGCAACTCCCCGCAGTTCCAACGGGGCGCCGACGCGAGCTTCGAGTTCCTCGGCCTGCTCACGAATGATCCGGACGACCTCGCTCCCGACGTTGCCGAGGCCGAGAACGGCCACACCGATAGCGCGATGCGCCGATTCGCTCGTCACTGCGATACCTCCAAGCTGAGCAGATCTTCCACTGTTTCCCTCCGCAGAATCACGCGTGAGACTCCGTCACGCACCGCCACCACGGCTGGGCGGGTGAGCAGGTTGTACCTGCTCGACATCGAATAGCAGTATGCACCGGTCGCTGCTACCGCTAGTAAATCACCGGGCCCGACGTCCTCGGGCATCCAGGTGTCCCGAATGACCACGTCACCGGACTCGCAGTGCTTACCGACGATACGTGCAACGACGGGATCAGCCTCGGAAGTTCGCGAAACCAACTTGGCTTCGTACTCCGCACCGTAGAGGGACGTGCGGATGTTGTCGCTCATCCCGCCGTCGACGCTGATGTAGCGGCGTGTCAGCGAGCTACCCACCGTGACGTCCTTGATGGTGCCGACCTCGTAGAGCGTCACCGTGCCAGGTCCGGCGATGGCGCGGCCGGGTTCGACGGCAAGCGTCGGCTCCGGCAATCCGGCCAGTGCGGACTCGTTGCGCACGATGTGGCCGAGCTTTGCTGCCAGTTCGTCGACGGGCGGCGGGTCGTCGGAGGGGATGTACGAGATCCCCATGCCGCCGCCGAGGTCGATGATCGAAATCTGCTTGGTCTTCTCGACTCCGAACTCGGTGACGACGTCGCGGAGCAAACCGATCACGCGGTGCGCTGCCACCTCGAAACCGTCGACGTCGAAGATCTGCGAACCGATGTGGCTGTGCAGGCCGACCAGTCGCAAGTTGTCGGCAGCGAAGACGCGACGGACCGCGTCGATCGCGGCTCCCCCGGCCAGCGAGAAACCGAACTTCTGGTCCTCGTGTGCGGTGGAGATGAATTCGTGGGTATGCGCTTCGACGCCGACGGTCAGTCGGATCAACACGTCCTGAACGACACCGGCCTCACCGGCGACACGATCGAGTCGGTCGATCTCGATCGCCGAGTCGAGCACGACGTGTCCGACGCCCGCGGCGACACCAGCGGCCAGTTCGGCGACTGACTTGTTGTTGCCGTGCATGGCAATTCGCTCGGCCGGGAAGTCCGCGTGCAACGCGATCGCCAGTTCGCCGCCGGAGCAGACGTCGAGCGAGAGGCCTTCGTCGGCGACCCAGCGTGCGATCTCGCCACAGAGGAATGCCTTGGATGCGTAGTGCACCTTGGCATCCGGGCCGAAGGCGCGGGCCATGTCGCGGCAACGCGAGCGGAAGTCGTCCTCGTCGATGACGAACAGCGGGGTGCCGTACTTCTCGGCAAGTTCACCGACCTTGACACCCGCGAGGGTCACTTCACCGTCGTCGCCGCGAGAAGCGTTGCGCGGCCACACCTGCGGTGAGAGTTCACCGAAGGCTTCGGGGCTGGCAGGACGGTCGGGCAAGCCGGGGGCCTGCAACTGCTCGGCATGCTTGGGGCCGGCGGGGTGCGCGTTCACATTTGCTCCGGTGCGGTGACGCCGAGCAGTTCGAGGCCGTTGGCCAGGACCTGTCGGGTGGCGGCGCAGAGAGCCAGACGCGCGCGGTGCACGTCGGTGGCGTCTTCGTCGCCTTGCGGAAGGATGCGGCACGCGCCGTAGAAGCGGTGGTACGCACCCGCGAGTTCTTCGAGGTAGCGGGCAATACGGTGCGGCTCACGCAGATTCGCCGCGCTCGACACGACGCGTGGGTACTCGCCGATCGTGCGGATGAGGTCACCCTCCTGCTCGACGGTGAGCAGGGCGAGGTTGCTCGCGTCGGCGGACAGACCGAGGTCCGCGGCGTTGCGAGCGATCGCCGAGAGGCGTGCATGCGCGTACTGGACGTAGTAGACGGGGTTCTCGCTGCTGGTCTTGGTCCACAGGTCGAGATCGATGTCGATGCTCGAGTCGACCGACGAGCGGATCATGACGTAACGCGAGGCGTCGACGCCGATTGCCTCGACGAGGTCGTCGAGGGTGATGACGGTGCCTGCGCGCTTGCTCATCTTGACGGCAGTGCCGTCCTTGACGAGGTTGACCATCTGGCCGATCAGCACCTCGACGGTGTCCGGATCGTCGCCGAATGCGGCCGCGGCAGCCTTGAGACGGCCGATGTATCCGTGATGGTCGGCACCGAGCATGTAGATGCAGAGGTCGAACCCGCGGGCGCGCTTGTTCTGGAAGTAGGCGATGTCACCGGCGATGTAGGCGGCGTTGCCGTCGCTCTTGATGACGACGCGGTCCTTGTCGTCGCCGTAGTCGGTGCTCTTGAGCCACCACGCACCGTCTTCGTGGAAGAGGTTGCCCGAACCCTTGAGGGATTCGACGGCCTTCTCGACCGCACCGGATTCGAAGAGCGAGTTCTCGTGGAAGTAGACGTCGAAGTCGACGCCGAAGTCGTGGAGGGTCTGCTTGATGTGCGTGAACATCAATTCGACGCCGATGGCGCGGAAGGTTTCCTGCTGCTCGTCGGCGGGCAGCTCCATGACGTCGGGACGCTGCTTCAGAACCGAGGCGGCGATGTCGGCGATGTATGCACCGGCGTAACCGTCTTCCGGAGCAGGTTCACCCTTCGCTGCAGCGATCAGCGAACGCGAGAAGCGGTCGATCTGGGCACCGTGATCGTTGAAGTAGTACTCACGTGTGACCAATCCACCCTGCGCGGACAGAATGCGTCCGAGCGCGTCTCCGACTGCAGCCCAACGGGTTCCACCGAGGTGAATCGGTCCGGTGGGGTTGGCCGAGACGAATTCGAGGTTGATCTTCTTGCCGGCGAGGGAGTCACCCGAGCCGTACGACGCACCGGCTTCGAGAACCGACACGACGATCGCGCCCTGGGCGTCCTTGTCCAACCGAATGTTGAGGAAGCCGGGTCCGGCGATCTCGGCGGATTCGATTCCGTCGGCAGCGGTGAGGGCTTCGGCGATCCAGCCCGCCAGCTCGCGGGGATTGGTGCCGACCTTCTTGGCTACCTGCATGGCAATGTTGGTGGCGTAATCGCCGTGCTCGGGGTTGCGTGGTCGCTCGACGGTAAGGGTTTCGGGCAGCACGGATACGTCGAGGCCACGATCGGCAAGGACGCTCGCTGCGGTTCCGCGGAGCAGTTCGGCAAGGTCAGCTGGAGTCACAGGTATTCATCCTATTGCCTGCACACCGGAAGTGGAGACTCGCCTCACGCCTCGCTCTCCGTGAACGTGCGCGGGGCCGCTGTGGCGTGTCGCACGCCACTCTCAAAGTTTGCCCTCAGACTCGGAAAGTACAGTGGTAATGCCCGAGCTACCACCGCGTACCTTCATGCGCGGGCGCGCCACACCTCAAGCCCACACACCGAAAGAGCCCAATCGATGCCAAGCGGTTCCGATAGTCGCGGTCCCAACAAGAACTCCGGGGCCAAATCAGCCAAGGCCATCAAGGCCGCCAACAAGAACAGTCGGCCGGCCAAGAAGGGCAAGGGCGGCGTCCCCGCTCCCCGCCAGATCCCCTGGCTGTCGATCGGCGCCGGTGTGGCTGTGCTCGCACTCATCGCCGTGCTCGGTATCAATCTGTGGCCCAAGGTCGAGGAGCGGCAGGCCCTCGAGCCGTACAAGTACAGCTCCGAGAACAAGGATCCGTCCGACAAGATCGACGGCGTCCTCAAGATCGAGTACCCGGCCGGCCAGCACGTCGATTCCACTCAGCGCGTGGCGTACGACCAGACCCCGCCGTTCGGTGGCCCGCACGACGCCACCTGGGCGAACTGCACCGGAACCGTGTACGCCGACCCGATTCGCACCGAGAACGCCGTCCACTCGCTCGAGCACGGCGCCATCTGGATCACGTACAACCCCGATCTCGTCGACCAGGACCAGATCGACAGCCTCGCCGGACGCGTCAACGGCAAGTCCTACATGCTGATGTCGCCGTTCCCCGGCCAGAGCAGCCCCATTTCTCTGCAGTCGTGGGGCCATCGCCTCGAGATCGACAAGGCCGACGACGATCGCATCGATCAGTTCATCACCGCGTTGAACCAGAACCCGAACGTCTACCCCGAGGTCGGAGCGAGCTGCACCAACCCGCTGTTCACCCCGTCGACGTCGCCGTTCGATCCGACGCCTCCGGGCGCCGACGCCATCCAGATGGACGGCACGGGCGCTACCCCGGCCACCGACGAGCAGATTCCCGCCGGTGGATAGTCCGGTGAATAGTTCAGAGACCACCGATCAGCCTTCGAAGCCGAGTCAGCGCACCGCACTGCTGATCATCGGTCTGATCGGCGCGATCGCCGTCGGTTTTGCCCTCGGCGCACTGACCAACCTCCTCGGACCCGATGCGAAGTCGTCACTGACCGTTCCGGCATCGGATTCGGTGGACGTGGGCTTCGCTCAGGACATGAGCGTGCACCACAGCCAGGCCGTCGACATGGCGTCCATCGCCCTGACGAAGTCCACGGACAACGATGTGCGCACGCTGGCGTTCGACATCTTGACCACGCAGCAGAACCAGCTCGGTCAAATGCAGGCGTGGCTGACCATGTGGGATCAGCCGCTGTCCAAGGTGGGGCCGTACATGGAGTGGATGTCGTCGGATTCAGGCTCCGGCCACGGATCGCACGGGACTTCGGCCACGATGGACATGGCTCATTCCGGCCCGGTCGACACCATGCCCGGCATGGCGTCCCCCGAGGACCTCGCGGCTCTCCGCGCGGCGGAAGGCCTGCAACTCGACACCTTGTTCCTGCAGTTGATGCTTCGTCACCACGAAGGTGGGCTTCCGATGATGGAGTACGCAGCTGCCGACGCCACCGAGGGTCCGGTGCGCAGCCTGGCGCAGACCATGGTCAACACGCAGCAGAGCGAGTCCAAGCTGATGACCGACATGTTGGCAGCTCGCGGCGCAGTGCCGCTGCCCATGAACTGAACTGCACTGCACTGCACTGCACTGAGCTGAACCGAGAATGTTCAGACCCAACTGGGCCTGGTCCTGAATTTCAGGACCAGGTCCAGTTTTCTACCTCCGGCATGTCTTCGAGGTGCTCGACGATGTAACGCGAGTGCTTTTCGAGCTGTGTCCGGCAGAACTCCGCCAACTCGGACGCCCCGGCCGGCCGACGCTTGGAGCGTCGTAGCGCCTCGATCACCAGGTGGTAGCGGCTCATCTTGTTGAGGACAACCATGTCGAACGGTGTTGTGGTTGTTCCCTGTTCACTGAATCCGCGAACGTGGAAGCGTTCGGGACTCGGACGCCCGTGAATCAGTTCGTGCACCGCACGCGAGTATCCGTGGAATGCGAACACGACGTCGGTCTGCGCGGTGAACAAATCGAGGAAGACACGCTCCCCAAATCCGTGG
Source organism: Rhodococcus sp. ARP2 (assembly GCF_001029585.1). Classification (NCBI taxonomy): domain Bacteria; kingdom Bacillati; phylum Actinomycetota; class Actinomycetes; order Mycobacteriales; family Nocardiaceae; genus Rhodococcus; species Rhodococcus sp. ARP2. Next base: position 28,165 of record NZ_LEKE01000058.1, read on the forward strand.
GGATGCTCGGTTGGCGTCAGCAGGGCCATCAGATCGACGACGTTGACGACGCGGGTGATCAGTTCTGGCGTGTGATCGCGCAGCAACTGTGCAGCAGCCAGGATCTCCTGCGTCGGCACATCTCCCGCAGCGGCCAGGACCACGTCCGGTTCCTGTCCGCGTGCTTCGGTTCCGGCCCATTCCCACACCGAAGCGCCCGCCGCGCAGTGCTCGTGCGCTTGCTCGAGCGTGAGGTATTGCAGGTGCGGTTGCTTGTCCACGACTATCAGGTTGACGTGGTCGGTACTACGCAGGCAGTGGTCCGAGATCGAGAGCAAGGTGTTGGAGTCCGGCGGTAGCCACACGCGGATCACACTGGGTGCCAATGGAATAACGGCGTCGATCATGCCGGGGCCCTGATGACTGAATCCGTTGTGGTCGTTGCGCCAGCATGTACTGGTCAGCAGCACGTTGAGCGAAGCGACGGACGCCCGCCACGGCAGGTCGACGGCATGTTGGAGCCACTTGGCGTGCTGGATGAGCATCGAGACACTCACCATCGCAAACGCTTCGTAGCTCGCGAACATCCCGTGTCGACCGGACAACAGATAGCCCTCGAGCCAACCCTCGCAGAGGTGCTCGCTGAGGACCTCCATGACACGACCGTCCGCGGACAGCCCGTCGTCGTAGTCGGTGATCGGCAGTTGCCAGCAGCGGTCGGTTGTCTCGAACACGGCGCCGAGGCGATTGCTCGACGTCTCGTCCGGACAGAAGAGTCGGAAGATCCCGCCGCTGTCCTCGGTTTCCGTGGCGGCGTAGATGTCGCGCAGAAGCTCGCCGAGAACTCGTGTCGTCTCGTGGAAGGTCGAACCCGGGGATTGGATGGGAAGCGCGTACTTTTCGAGCGGCGGCATCGGGAGATCGACGCGAAGTCGCCCACCGTTCGCGTAGGGAGTGCTCCCCATGCGTTTGTCCCCCGCCGGCGAGAGCGCCGCCAGTTCCGCGGCCAGTGATCCGTTGGCGTCGAACAACTCGTCCGGACGGTACGACCGCATCCACTCTTCGAGTTGCCGCAGATGCGATTCGTTGGTTCGCACGCCGGACAACGGCACCTGGTGCGCACGATGTGTGCCCTCGACCAAGATTCCGTCGACGGTGTGCGGACCGGTCCATCCTTTCGGCGTCCGCAAGACTATTGCCGGCCACGAACCCGTCCACTCGTCGCCGCGGCGTGCGGCACCCTGCATCTCGCGGATCTTCTCGTGTGCCTGCGAGATCGCTTGATACAACTGAGGAAACACGACGTCGGGGTCGTCACCGGAGACGACGATCGGCGCCCACCCCTGGCCGCCGAGGTAGGCCTGAATGTCCTCGTCGCTGCTGCGCCCGTACACGGTCGGGCCCGCGATCTTGGCGCCGTTCACGTGCAGGATCGGCAACACCGCGCCGTCGCGTCGTGGATTGAGGAACGCCGGGAGCTTCCACGAGCCGGACAACGGCCCGGTCTCCGCTTCGCCGTCGCCGATCACACAGGCCACCACGAGGTTCGGATGATCGAAGGCAGCGCCGGCCGCATGTGCAAGGGCGTAGCCGAGCTCGCCGCCTTCGTGGATGCTTCCGGGTGTCTGCACACTCACATGGCTGGGCACTCCGCCGGGAGCCGAGAATCGCCGACACATCCGGTGGATACCCTCGGCGTCGTCCGAGACTTCCGGATAGATCTCCGAATACGTTCCCTCGAGATACGTCGACGCGACCAGCGCCGGGCCGCCGTGCCCCGGGCCCGTGACGTACAGCCAGTCAGCATCAGTGGCGACGATGTGCCGATTGAGGAGCGTGTAGATCATCGACAGGCCAGGGCTGGTCCCCCAGTGTCCGAGCAGTCGAGGCTTGATGTGCTCGGCTCGCAACGGTTCCCGCAGAAGCGTGTTGTCTTTCAGATAGATCTGCGCAACGGTCAGGTAGTTGGCCGCTGCCCACCACTTCAGGTCGAGCGCGAGCTGGTCTTCGGAATAGTGGTGATCGGTCATCAACGACTCCCGTACCTCACGAGGGTGCCCGAGCAGTCCGCCCGAGCCTGTGCTCAGAGCCGAGCCTAGGCGTAAAAAGCATCCGAGTCAGTCGGTACAGATGATTCGACGACCATGGTCCCCGGCCGCATCCTCGACTGCCTCCCACGACGACGCCATGCCGAGACGGGTGCCGGTTTGGTCTTGGCCCCCCGTGATGCGCTACGCTAACGCAGCCCAATCGGCACACCGAAAGTTCGGTGCGCCCCCGTAGCTCAGGGGATAGAGCGTTCGCCTCCGGAGCGAAAGGTCGCAGGTTCGAATCCTGCCGGGGGCACCACGAAGACGCAGGTCAGCGATTGATCGTCGACTTCTCCACGGTGCCGCACCAAAATATTCAGGGCAATCTATCCGACTACTGTCGATCTCATGCCTCGCATCGATCCTGCTCCCACGTACACGATGCGTCAGCTGGCTGCGTTTGTCGCGGTAGCCGAGACCGGGACGATCAGCGCCGCGGCCGAGCGCTTGCACCTCTCCCCCTCCGCCCTGTCCGCGTCGCTCACCGAACTCGAACGCGCGCTCAAAGTTCAACTGTGCGTTCGCCGTCGCTCATTCGGCATTCAACTGACCCGCACCGGTGAATCCGTTCTGGTGCGCGCCCGGGCGCTACTTCAGCAAGCCGGGGAGCTCGAATCCGATGCGCTCGGAACCGGCGGAAGCGTGTCGGGGCCCATCGCGATCGGTTGCTATCCCGCTCTGGGGCCGACGGTATTGCCGTCGATGATCGCCGGGTTCACCCGTGAGAATCCCGACGCGCAAGTGGAGTTCCGCGAGGACACTCAGAATCGGCTCCAGACACATCTCGAGAACGGCGAGTTGGACCTCGCGATCGCTTACGACCTGGACCTGTCTCCACAATTGCGCACAGTTCCGTTGGCCATCCGCGAACCCTTGATCGTCCTGGGTGCAGAACACCCACTCGCGCGGTCCGAGCGACCGATCCATCTTCCGGATCTCGCGGAACACCCGATGGTTCTCCTCGACGCGCCGCCGAGCACCAAACACGCGCTCGACGTCTGCCGCGCAGGCGGATTCATCCCGAAGGTTGCATACAGAACCGCGAACTTCGAGACGGCGCGGGCATTTGTCGGACGCGGACTCGGCTGGACGCTGTTGCTCCAGCGCCCCAAGATGGACGTCACGTACGAGGGGCTCGAGGTAGTCGTCAAGACCATCGCTTCCCCTGTCGTGCCGTCGGTGCACGTAGTTCTCGCGTGGCACCAGAACACTCGCCTCAGCCGCGTCGCACGCGCTTTCATAGAATTCGTTTCACCCTCGGAACCTGCCCAATAGTCCCACTACCAGGCAGCGGAGCTGATTCCACGGATTTTCCGTGCAAGAACCTCCAATTCTTTCGCTTTTCAATTGTTGTGGCGCACGTCATTGTTTCTTCAAGCCACATTCATCTCGAAAGGCACTTCATGACCTCCATCGCCTCACCGACCGCTACGCGCACCGCCGCGACGGTCAAGGCGCGCAAGGCCGCCCTCGGCAGCTTTGTCGGCACCGCCATCGAGTGGTACGACTTCTTCATCTACGGCACCGCCGCCGCGCTCGTGCTCGGCAAGCAGTTCTTCCCCGGCACGTCCGATCTGGCCGGCACCCTGGCCGCCTTCGCCACCCTCGCCGTCGGATTCGTCGCGCGTCCCATCGGCGGAATCGTGATGGGCCACTTCGGCGACCGCATCGGACGCAAATCCATGTTGGTCACCTCGTTGATGCTGATGGGCTGCGCCACCGTTGCCATCGGCCTGCTACCCAACTACGCCGCCATCGGCGTCTTTGCCCCCATACTCCTGGTGACCTTGCGATTCGTTCAGGGACTCGGTGTCGGCGGCGAGTGGGGCGGCGCAGTTCTGGTCGCCACCGAAAACGCACCGGAGGGCAAGAAGGGGCTGTACGGCAGCGCACCACAAATCGGTGTTCCCGCAGGCGTATTGGTGGCCAATCTCGTCTATCTCCCCCTCGCCGCCTTCATGGACGACGATGCATTCAACTCCTGGGGATGGCGAATCCCGTTCCTGCTCAGCGCAGTTCTTGTGGGCGTTGCGATGTGGATCCGTCTCGGCCTCGAGGAAAGTGACGAGTTCACCGCTTCGAAGTCCGAAGCACCGGCGGAGTCCATGCCGATTCTCGAGGTTCTCACCAGACACTGGAAGACAGTGCTCCTCGCCGGTGGAACCTTCATCGCCACCAACGGAATTGCGTACGCGTACATGGTTTACGTGCTCAAATACGGCGAGTCCGAACTCGGCTTCAGCAAAACCACGATGCTCTTCCTCCTCATCGCATCCTGCCCGTTCTGGATGGCGGGAATGGCTTTCAGCGCTCACAAGTCGGACACTCTCGGACGCCGAACCGTCTACATCCGCAGTTCGATCGCCCTGGTAGTGGCGGCAGCGGTGTTCTTTCCGCTGATCGACACGGCGATCGTCCCGGTGATGCTCGTATCGATGATCGCCCTCGGCTTCACGCTCGGCTGCTGCGCCGGCCCACAAGCGGCGCTGTTCGCCGAATTGTTCCCCGCACACATCCGCTACAGCGGAGCGTCACTCGGCTACCAGATCGGCGCAATCCTCGGCGGCGGTCTGGCCCCGATGATCGCCACCGCGCTCTACGCCGCCTTCGACACCTCGTTCGCCATCACCGTCTACTTCGTGATCATTGCCGTGATCAGCTTGGTTTCCATCCTGCTACTCCCGGAACCTCAACTGATCCCGAAAAACACTGCCGCACAGAAAGCCTCGTGACCATGTCGACCTACTTTCATCCGAAGAAGTACGCCCCCGAGGACTTCGCTTCCCTGGCGCCTTCGGCCGACGCACTTCCCGTCGTGATCGTCGGAGCCGGCCCAGTCGGCATGGGCGTAGCCATGGGCTTGGCGCAGCGCGGCATTGCCGTCACGATTCTCGAAGCGGCCGATCAGGTCTCGTTCGGCAGTCGCGCGATCTGCGTGTCACGGCACAGCCTCGAAGTTGCCGAACGCCTTGGTTTCGGTGCCGAGCTCGACGACATCGTTCTGCCGTGGGTGGGTGGTCGGAGTTACTACCGCGATCAGGAAGTACTGCAGTTCCGGATGGCATCCGCCGAGCACGACGCGCGCGGACCCATGGTCAACGTCTCGCAATCCGAGTTCGAACAGATCATGACCGACAAATTGCTCGCCCACCCACTGGTGAACTTCCACTGGTCGTCGTCGATCGCCGGCACCTCCGGCGGTGACGACGAGGTAACTCTGACCGTCGACACCGCGTTCGGAACCCGCGAACTGCGTGCGGCGTGGGTCGTGGCTGCCGACGGTGGACGCAGCAAGATGCGCGAACTCAGCGGAATCCGCTTGCAGGGCAACAGCTACGAGGGCAACTACGTCATTGCCGACATTCATTGGGAATCGGAACTCCCGGCCGAGCGTCTGGTGTGGTTCGACGCACCCAGCAATCCGGGGTCCACGATCATCATGCACCGCCAACCACGGGACATCTGGCGCATCGACTACCAGCTCGATGCGTCGGACGATCCGGAAGCGGAGACGCAAGAAGATCGCATCCGTGACCGCATCACGCGTCACCTCGAATGGCTCGAGAGCGACATCCCCTGGACCCTGGAATGGTTCGGCTTCTACCGCGCCCATGCACTCGCCCTGGAAGATTTCACCCACGGCCGTGTGCTCTTTGCCGGCGACGCCGCGCACCTTGTTCCGATCTTCGGTGTGCGTGGCCTCAACTCAGGAATGGAAGACGCCGAGACCCTGGTGTGGCAACTGGCCGCCGTCATCAACGGAGCTGCCGATACCGGCATCCTCGACGCGTATTCGAAGGAACGTCGCAGCGCGTGGCAGCAGAACGTCGACAATGCAGGCAAGTCGACGCTCATCATGTCGCCCGGCAGTCATGGATACCGGACCACCCGCGACGCCGTACTCGAACTCGCCACCAAGCGAAGCGAATTCGCGCACCTCATCAACCCGCGCCAGTCGAGTGCAACGCACGCCCGTCTCTCGCCGCTGACGTGGCCCACAGCTGCGGGCACCGAGGGCGTACTACCCGGGGATCCGCTGGAGGACAGAGTCGTCCAGGTCTCGGCGGACGGTTCGAAAACCTCCTTGAACAGTCTGCGCGGTACTGGATTCGGCCTGCTGGCTTTCGGACTGTCAGCTGAGCTGGTATCCGAACTCGACACGCAAGCCGAGATTCTCGCTCAGGCCCTTGCACCGGAAACCGTACGGGTGATCACCGCGGGAACTAACGACTCCACGATTCGCGATGCCGAAGGCAATCTCGCATCTGCCCTCGGTGCTCGTGTCGGCGAGATCTTCGTGATTCGGCCCGACGGATTGACGCTCTGCCGCATCAGCGATCCCACGCAATTGAACGACGTGGCCAAGCACCTCACCGCCGGCACTGCGCCGACGCACTTCGATACGGCACAGTCGGCGACAACTGCGGTGATCGACGACGAGGGCCACCGCGAGCACGTCTGGTTGGCACTGTCGAATGCACTGGATCAGGCTGATCCGTCCGACCGCGAAGCCATGTTGGTGCGTCTTGCCTTGATTCTCGGTTCGCAAGCTACGTCGACGAGTTTCGACGCAGCCCTGAAAGACGCAGCCCCGAAATCTGCCACCCGATAGTTCAGACACAGCAACTCGGCCGCGCAGGATTGTCTCCTACGCGGCCGAGCGCATTCGCGGATGAAGCAAGTATTCAGTTGACCTCGGCCAGTTCCTTTTCTTCCTCAGCGCGCCTTTCACGCACGGATCTTCCCCGCAGCGACCTGCCACGTACCAGCGGCGAGACGGTGATCGCCAAGCCCACCAGCGCGACTCCGGTAACCAGGATCAGTCCGGGATGGAACTGTTCGAATCCGGCGGTACCGGCACCGGATGCGGTGTGCGATCCGGCGGTCACGAGGGCGGTAGTGAGAGCGAGTACGAGCGCCGCACCGACCTGAGCGGACGTGTTCACCAGCCCGGACGCCAAACCCTGCTCCGAGTCGTCGACACCCGAGGTGGCCTGGGCCATGATCGAGGTGTAGCCCAACGCGAATCCGAGTCCGAGCAGGATGACGCTCGGCAGAATCGCCACGACGTACGACGGTGAATCGCTGCCCGCGAAGAGGAACCAGAGGTACCCGACGCTGAGCGAGGTCAGTGCCGCGATGATGAGCTTGGCACTGCCGTACAAGTCGACCAGCCGTCCGACGAACGGCGATCCGAAGGCGACGATGATGCCCGCGGGGAGCAGTGCCATCGCCATCTTCAGGGGCGACCAGCCGAGGGCCGACTGCAGGAAGATCGTCATCATGAACTGGAAGCTCAGGTAGGAACCGAAGAGCGCGATGATGGCCAGATTCGCACGAACGATGGTGCCGACGCGCAGAAGCCCAAGTCGCACAAGCGGATGCGCCACCTTCTTCTCCACGAAGAAGAACGTCGCCAGAAGCACGGCAGCGACGGCGAACGAACCCAGCGTCATCGGGTGTGCCCACCCACGGGTCGGAGCCGAAACCATCGTGTACACCGTCAGAAGCATTCCCGTCACCAGGGTGACGGCGCCGACGAGGTCGTGTCCCCCGGCATCTGCGGGACGGTCCCGCGGAATGAGGAAGTACCCACCGATCAGCGCGATGACGGCAAACGGAACCGGCATCAGGAACGTGAATCGCCAACCGGCACTGGTCAACAGCCCACCCAGGATCAGGCCCGACGAGTAACCACTGGCGCCGAACACGGAGAACACCGAAAGCGCACGGTTACGGGCCGGGCCCTCTTTGAACGTCGTGGTGAGAATGGACATTGCAGTCGGCGCAGTGAAGGCCGCCGCCAGTCCCTTCACGAATCGTGATGCGATCAGCAGTGTTCCGTTGTCGACAAGGCCACCGACCAGCGAAGCGATTGCGAACACGGTCAGCGCGATCAGGAAGACCTTCCTGCGCCCGAGAAGATCGGCGGTACGTCCACCGAGTAGCAACAAGCCGCCGAATCCGAGGACGTAGCCGTTGATGATCCACTGCAGCGAAGTAGTGGACAGGCCCAGTTCGTTGCCGATGGACGGTAGAGCGACGCCCACCATCGACACATCGAGACCGTCGAGGAACAACACGAGGCAGAGCACCGCGAGGATGCCCCACAGCTTGAGGGACCAGCCCTCTCCTGTGGCCGGATCCGTGGATTCCGTAGAACCCGGGGATTCCGGCGAATCGAATGGTTTGAGTGTCGAGTCTGTGCAAGTCACGTCAGCGAGAATAGATGCACATGCACTTAATGCACAAGCATTTAATGCAATTGCACGTAATCGAGTCGTCAACTAGAATGCGGTCGTGACGTCGGAATCGGAATTGCGCAACACCTGGCGCTCGTTGTCGACCAGCTACAACGACATCGCGTGCGAGCTCGATCGCCAGATGCAGTCGGCGCACGGCCTGAGTATGAGCGACTTCGAGGCCCTCGACCGACTCATGGACACCTCGTGTGAGCGTCCACGGATGCAGGATCTGGCTTCGGAGATGTACCTGAGTCCCAGTGCGCTCTCCCGCAGCGTCGCCCGCCTCGAGAAGGCCGGACTGGTTCAGCGAGCACTGTGCGAGGCTGACCGGCGCGGAGTCTTCATCGACGTCACCGACAAAGGTCGTCAAGTACACACGGATGCCAGCAAAATTCAACTGGCCGTGCTGGATTCACGCCTGCGCGAGCAGTAGCCCTACGTCGGAGCAGCACCGCACCTCGCCCGGCCGCCGGGCGAGGACCGTTCAGGACTAGACTGAGCACATACCGGCGCGCCTTTCTGTTGCCGTCGGCGATCGACAGCAGCGCAGCCGGCACGCCTTCACGCGATCCTGGCCGAGGCAATCTGCCAGCGTTCCTGCGGCTTCTGCTAGTCCCTCAGGCGCCTGCCTGACATCTCTACCTGCTCCTATCGAGAGATACACAATTGAACAACGCACGCACCCTTGGAGTCATCGGACAGTCGAGCAAACCGGCAGAACGCCGGTTGCCGATCCATCCTGCGCATTTCGATCGCATCGATGCCGAACTACGTTCTCGGATCTACCTCGAAGAGGGTTACGGCCACCCCTTCGGCTACTCCGACGACTACCTCTCGCGTCTGGTGGCCGGAATCCGCACGCGCAAGCAGATTTTGGCGGAAACCGATGTGGTTCTGCTACCGAAGCCGTTGGTGCGTGACCTCGCCGAACTACGGTCGGGTCAGGTTCTCTGGGGCTGGCCGCACTGTGTCCAGGACACCGAGCTGACACAGATCGCGATCGACAAGAAACTGACTCTCATCGCCTTCGAAGCGATGAACTTCTGGCACAGCGACGGATCGTTCAATCTGCACGTGTTCCACAAGAACAACGAGTTGGCCGGCTATTGCTCGGTACTGCACGCCCTGCAGTTGATCGGTTCCACCGGAGACTACGGCCGCCGTCTCACTGCCGCCGTGATCGGTTTCGGTGCCACTGCACGCGGCGCTGTCACTGCACTCAAGGCGCACGGTATCCACGAAGTGGACGTACTGACTCAGCGCGGCGTCACCGCCGTCAGCTCCCCCATCCACTCGGCGCGAATGGTCTCGTTCGACAACAACAACGGCGATGTCCGCGGCAGCCACGTCATGCTCGACAACCACAGCGTGCCGGTACCGGGCTTCCTGGCCGAGCACGACATCGTCGTCAACTGCGTACTGCAGAACACGGATGCCCCGCTGACGTTCCTGACCGAGGAAGATCTCATGGACTTCCAACCGGGAAGCCTCATCGTCGACGTCTCGTGCGACGAAGGCATGGGGTTCAGCTGGGCTCGTCCCACCTCGTTCGCGGATCCGACCTTCATCGTCGGCGACAACATCACTTACTACGGCGTCGATCACAGCCCGTCGTACCTGTGGAACTCCGCGTCGTGGGAGATCAGCGAATCACTTCTTCCCTACCTGCCCACTGTGATGGCAGGAGAGACGGCCTGGAAGGCAGACGAGACCGTCGACCGCGCCATCGAAATCCGTGACGGCGTCATCGTGAATCCCGCCATTACGCGTTTCCAGCACCGTTCGGCGGACTACCCGCACGCTGTCATCGCGGAATAGGCGCCCCGATCAGGCCTGGCCGGCTGCCGCGTTGATCGGCGCCATGTCGAAATAGTCGCGCCAGGCTTTGATCTTTCCGTCCTCGACTTCGAATACCCCCATGACCGGGAGCGCTACCTCGGCGCCGTTGATGGTGAAGACGTCGACGCGCTCGTTCATGACGGTGTTGCCGTCCGCGACCTGACGCTTGATCTGAAAGTCGATGTTGCCGAAGGCACCGACAAACTGCTCGATGAACGCCCGGACGGCCTCGCGACCGACCACGGGCTCCATCGGAATGTTGTGATAAACGACGTCATCGGTGAAGTAGTCGACGATCTTTGCAACATCGGCGTCCGCCCACAGCGCACAGAAATCGGTGATCAGCTTATCCGATGTCATTGTGTTCCAGCCTCTTTCGAATCGTTGTCGTAGGGTTCGATGATTGCCAGGATGCTTTCGATCTCGCCTGCCGGTATCCCGAAGTACTCGGTGACGAAAACTGTGACGGCCGGTGCCTGGCCAGGTGTTCCGAGGTCGAGCAGATACCGCGCGACGACGCTCTCGCCCCACTCACGCAGCGCGAGTTCACGTATCGCCACGATTCCGCGATATTGCTGCCCCTGTTCGAGCTCGTTGCTGATGAACGCGCCGGTGTCACCGGTTCGCTGACCGTTCTCGACCCGCCAGGCGTCAGCTGCGAATCGGACCTTCGTTGCGTCGTGAGTGAGCAATGCGTTCACGTATTCACGCGCCATGGCGACGCGCCCACTGACCGCAGACTCCGTGGAGTGCTTGGCAATTGCACCCAGGATCGACTCAGCCAACTCCGGTCGGCAGATCACGAGATCCGGAAGGTAGGGGTGAGATTCGTTGTAGAGCAGCGGCGAACCGTCGATGCGGCTGCAATGCAGCCCGGCCGCCTGTGCGACGCCGACGGGTGCGGCCGAATCCCATTCCCACTGCCCACCGGCATGCAGGTAGGCGTCGACCTCGCCTCGCACGACCGCCATCGCCTTGGCGCCGGCCGATCCCATGTGCACCACGTCGGCGCCGAGTTCGGCTGCCACCGCTTCGGTGAATGCGGGTGGTCGCGATCCGCTGACTACTACGCGGAGCGGCGAATTCGCGGGAACCGAATCGGCCTCGTCGCCACTGGAGTACACCGCTCCGAGCGCCGGCTGAGCAACCGCGGCTGCGGTAATTCCGCTACCGCGCTCCCAAAGCGCCACGTGCACTGCCCAATCCGCGTGATCCGGCAAGCCGTATTCCTTGGAGCCGTCCAGCGGATCGATGATCCAAACCCGGGATGCGTCCAGACGATTGCGATCATCGGCAGACTCCTCCGAGAGCACGGAATCCTCCGGCCGCTCGGCGGCCAACCGGTCGAGGATGTAGGAATCGGCGGCCTTGTCGCCCCGGCGACCAAGCTCACGACCGTCGTCGACACCCAGGCCCTCGGCTCGGATCCCCAGGAGGATCGCACCAGCGGCCTGCGCCAATTCCGCCGCGAGTGCCTCGTCGGCGATTCTGCTGTGTGTGGATTCGCTCACCGGTCCAACACTTCCATAATTCGCAGCGCAAGTTCGGTAGGCGTTCCGTCTTCGGGTCTGATCACCAGCTCGGCACTGGCTGGAGCCTCGTACGGATCGTCGACTCCGGTGAAACCCTTGATTTCCCCGGCCCTTGCCTTGGCGTACATCCCCTTGGGGTCTCGGGCTTCACATTGCTCGATCGGGGTGTCGACGTAAACCTCGACGAACTTCAGCCCGGCGGCCTCGTGCGCCGCCCGCACTCGATCACGATCTTCGCGGTACGGGCTGATCAGGCAGGCCACTGCCACTGCACCTGAATCAGCGAACAGCTGCGCCACCGAGCCGACTCGGCGGACGTTCTCGGCTCGGTCCTCGGCACTGAATCCCAGATCCGCGTTCAATCCGTGCCGGAGGTTGTCGCCGTCGAGGCGGTACGCGGGGATACCCGCGGCCACCAAGCGGCGTTCGAGTTCCACGGCGATCGTCGACTTGCCCGAGGCCGAGAGACCGGTGAGCCAGACGGTGGCGCCGGCAGTCGCACGTTCCTCGCGAGAAACCTCCGCACTGTGCCAGACGACGCGCGATTCCTTGAGTGTCGGACCGTTGATCATTCCGGCTGCGACGGTATTGCCCGTGGTCTCGTCCACGAGGATGAAGCTGCCTGTCACGCGGTTGCGGCGGTAGGGATCGAACATCAACGGCTGCTGCGTTTTGATCGAGATGCGACCGATCTCGTTGAGGGACAGAGATTCTGCCTTCTCGTCGCGGTGCAGAGAATTGACGTCCAGGCGATAGTCGAGCTTGACGATCTGCGCTTTCGTGGAGCGCGTGGTGTGCAGCAACGAGTAGCGGTTGTTCTCCGACAGGGTGGTCTGTTCAGTCAACCAACAGACCATCGCATCAATTTCCTGCCCGACCTGCGGCCGGTTGTTGAGCCGACACAATTGGTCCCCTCGGCTGACGTCGAGATCGTCGGCCAGCTCGATGCAGACGGCCGAGGGCGCAAACGCCTCGTCGATCACGTCACCGCCCGGCCCGTGGACTGCCTTCACCGTCGAGGTGAATCCTGAAGGCAAAGCCACGATTTCGTCGCCGGGTTTGAAGACGCCACTGGCAACCGTTCCGGCGTATCCCCGGAAATCGTGGAGGTCGGCATCCGTTTGCTTCTGCGGACGGATCACGTACTGCACCGGGAAACGCGCGTCGATCAAGTTGCGATCCGAAGCGATGTGCACCTGCTCGAGATGGTGCAGCAGCGAAGGCCCGTCGTACCAGGACATGTTCTCGGTCCGGGCAACGATGTTGTCCCCCAACAGCGCCGACACCGGAATGAACGTCAGATCGTGGACGTCCAGTTTGATCGCGAATTGCCGGAATTCTTCCTTGATCTCCTCGAACCGTTCCTGAGACCAGCCCACGAGGTCCATTTTGTTCACACACAGCACGAGGTGGGGTATCCCCAGGAGAGTCGACAAGAAAGCGTGCCGCCGCGTCTGTTCGAGCACACCCTTGCGTGCGTCCACCAGGATCAGGGCAAGGTCGGCCGTGGAAGCGCCGGTCACCATGTTGCGGGTGTACTGCTCGTGCCCGGGTGTGTCCGCGATGATGAACTTCCGGTGAGGGGTCGCGAAATACCGGTGGGCGACGTCGATCGTAATGCCCTGTTCACGCTCGGCGCGCAATCCGTCGGTCAGTAGCGCGAGGTTGGCGTACTCGTCGCCGCGTTCTCGACTGCTCCGCTCCACGGCCTCGAGTTGGTCCTCGAAGATCGACTTGGAGTCGTAGAGCAACCGGCCGATGAGTGTTGATTTCCCGTCGTCGACACTGCCCGCTGTAGCGACTCTCAGCAGTTGCGGCATCAGAAGTACCCCTCTTTCTTACGATCTTCCATGCCAGCTTCGGAAATCCGGTCATCAGCTCTGGTTGCGCCACGCTCCGTGATACGGCTCGCCGCAACTTCTTCCACGACAGCGGCCGGTGTTTCGGCCGACGATTCGACGCATCCGGTACACGTTGCGTCGCCGACCGTACGGAAGCGCACCAACGCCTCGTAGGACTCCTCGCCGGCGCGAAGCTCGAGGAAGCGGGTGCGTGCCAACAACATTCCGTCGCGCGGAACAACTTCGCGACGATGGGCGTAGTAGATGCCGGGAAGGTCGATCCGTTCCTTCTCGATGTACTGCCAGATGTCGAGCTCTGTCCAGTTGGAGAGCGGGAAGATCCGAATGTGTTCACCCTTACGGTGTTTGCCGTTGTACAGGTTCCACAGTTCAGGTCGCTGCACCTTGGGATCCCACTGCCCGAACTCGTCCCGGAAGCTGAACACCCTCTCTTTGGCGCGCGCCTTCTCCTCGTCTCGGCGAGCACCACCGAACACGGCGTCGAACTTGTTGTCGCGAATTCCGCGCAGCAACGCGTGCGTCTGCAGGCGATTGCGACTGGAACCGACTCCGGTGTCCTCGATGACGCGTCCGGCGTCGATGTCGTCCTGCACACTGGAGACGACAAGACGCAGGTTGAAGCGATCGACCGTGCGGTCGCGGAACTCGATCACCTCGTCGAAATTGTGACCGGTGTCGACGTGCATCACGGCGAACGGCAATGGAGCAGGCCAGAATGCCTTGGCCGCTACGTGCAGCATCACGACGGAATCCTTACCTCCGGAGAACAGGAGGACCGGCTTTTCGAAAGTCGCTGCGACTTCGCGGAAAATATGGACCGCCTCCGCTTCGAGTGCCCGCAAATGCGACAACTCGTAGGCGGGCGGGGTCTGGAGTGTTGCCATGTCTTTCGCTCCTGAGCATCACGTACTCCGTGCGGAACACCATTTCCGCATCGGTACATTTATGTACCGGACTGGTTCTAAATTGAACGCAATCACAGAATAGAACTCGTTCTACCCAAAGGTCAATGACCGGCAATCAGACGTCACAAACCGCGAACCGGACTCCGGCCACCAACTTCCGCCGTCACCGCATCCGCCGCCGCAACCAACGCCGCGGCCCTTCGCTCGATCTCGGCGCCGGTGATCGCCCCGCCCACATAAAGTGTCAGCACAAGGGCCTGATGCCCTTCGGCGTCGTAGGTCGGGGCCGCAATGAGACTGACGGGATGCTCGTCGTCAGAGCTGATGTCGCGCCCGAGATACACCCTCTCGCCCAGGCTCGACACCATCTCCCCGAGCAGTTCACGCACCTCCGGCGGAAGATCGTGCGTCGCAACGCCCGCCATCAGCGTGTGCAGTCGCTGCCCGACGGGATCCAGACTCTCGACCAGATACCCCGCAGCGCGACACTCGCGGACCACGTTCCACAGACGCTCGCGATCCAAGCGCACCGGCAGGCTCGGCTCTTTGCTCAGCCAACTGTCCATGTCGTGATCCGAACCCCAGAGGACGTACATCAGTCCGACCGGTGGTGCGAACGGGTACACCTGACCGACCTTGGCAGCGCGACGCGCTCCGATCGGTCCGGTCACTTCGAGAACGCTGATCTGATCACCGATCACACCGGACGCCGTGCACGTCGTCCCGAACTCCGTGCTCACTTTCTCCAGATGGGTGCGGGCAATGGGTCCGACGGCAAATCCTCGCTGAGCTGCACGTCCGGCCGCGATCAAGGCCGGACCGAGCCCATAGGTCTTCGACACCTCGTCCCGAGTCAGGTATCCACGATCAGCCAGCGCCGTGAGGATTCCCAGGCAGGTGGGCTTGCTGATCTCGAGCGCGCGGGCCAGTTCCGACAGCCCGAACCGCTGATCAGGGCGGCCGACGAGGTAGTCGAGCACCTGAACCACCCGTTCGGTGGGAGGCGATTGCCTCCCCCGCGTGCGTCCCTCTTCAGGCGTCTTCTCCGGTCCACCCATTGACCACTCCCTAGAACGCGTTCTATTGTCGAAATACCCAACATCTACCAAATAGGTACATATTTGTACCACGACGCTCTGGACCGGCGACATAGTCGGAACTGTGAGGAGCCAGCGTGCTGACGGACCCGTTTGCCGAGGCGATCGCCGAAGCCGAGAAATTGATCGAGACTGCGCCGCACATCAGATCCGAACAGGATCTACTGGAGGGATACCAATATCTGGCCGGCGGAATCATCGCGACGACGCATGCCGCCTGGGCCAGCGAAAAGACCCATCCGAGTTTCATCCAGGGCACCGGACCATTCACCAAGATGGGTCTCGACAACCCGGACACCCTCTACTTCGGCGCCCGTATCAACGACGACAAGGAATACAAGGTCACCGGAAAGCGCGGCACCACAGCCGATCTCAGCTTCCAGGTGTTGAGTGGGAACTACACCAACTCGAACGTTCCCGGCAGCGAAATCGCCTTCGACGACCGCGAGCTGGAGATAGACGACGACGGCAACTTCGTCGCTTGGTTCGGCCCCGGCCCCGCCGACGGACGAGCCAACTACTACACCCTGGCGCCCGGATCCTCGCAGCTGGTCGTTCGCGAGGTCTACAGCGACTGGAGTCAGCAGCGCGGCGTGATCCGCATCGAGCGCACCGATTCGATCGGGATCGCGCCGCCACCTCTCACCGCCGAAGAGACCGAGAAGCGTTACGCCCGGGCTGGGAAGGCACTGGTCACGCGGGTCAAGACGTGGCTCCAGTTCCCGGAGTGGTTCTACCTCAAGCTCACGGTCAACACCATGACCGAACCACGCCTGACACCGGGCGGGCTGGCAACGCAGTACTCGTCGGTGGGACATTACGAACTCACCGACGAGCAGGCGATGATCATCACCGTTCCCGCCTCCGACGCACCGTATCTCGGCTTCCAACTGGGGAGCCTCTGGTACATCTCACTGGACTACGTCAATCATCAGACCTCCCTCAACAACGGCCAGGCACAGGTCGATCCGGACGGGATGGTCCGAATGGTGGTCAGCGAGAAGAACCCCGGTGTCACCAACTGGATCGAAACCGTCGGACATCCGCGCGGCATTCTGCAGTTCCGTTGGCAGCGCGTGTCCCGCGAGCTGACGCCGCAGGACGGTCCCACCGTCGAAATCGTCGCCGTCGCAGATATTGCGAAGCACCTGCCGCATTTCGACACCAACACCATCACCGCCGAGGACTGGGCAGCGCGCATTGCCCAGCGCCAGGCCGCCATCGACAACCGAATGCTGGGGTAATCATGACCGCCTTGCTCGAAGACCGTGTAGTAGTCATCTCCGGAGTCGGCCCGGCACTCGGCCGCGCTCTGGCCCTTCGATGTGCGTCGGCCGGCGCGAGTCTTGTTCTCGCAGCACGTACGCAATCGCGACTCGACGACGTTGCGAAGGAAATAGTCGATGCCGGTGGGCGCGCCGTCACCGTTGCCACCGACATCACCGACCAGGCTTCCGCCGAGAATCTGGTGGCCGAGTCCATTGCCGCCTACGGCAAAGTCGACACTCTGATCAACAATGCATTCTCGATTCCGTCGATGAAACCGTTGGCTCGCACCGATTACCAGCACATCCGCGACAGCATCGAACTGACCGTACTGGGTGCGTTGCGCCTGACTCAGCTGTTCACGCCGGCACTTGCCGAGTCGGACGGCTCCGTGGTGAACATCAATTCGATGGTGTTGCGGCATTCGCAAGAGCGTTACGGCAGCTACAAGATGGCGAAGTCGGCCCTGCTCGCCATGTCGCAGTCCCTGGCCACCGAACTCGGCCCGCAGGGAATTCGTGTCAATTCGATTGCACCCGGCTACATCTGGGGCGACACCCTCAAGGGATACTTCGCGCACCAGGCGGAGAAGTTCGGCATGACGGTCGAGCAGATCTACGAGCACACTGCGTCGAACACCGACCTCAAGCGCCTGCCGACGACGGATGAAGTATCCGATGCGGCGATCTTCCTGGCGTCCCCGATGGCCAGCGCGATCACCGGCCAATGCATCGACGTCAACTGCGGCGAATTCCATCACTAGGAGCACCATGACTGAACGCACTCACGTCGGCACCGTCGAGGATCTCCATGCCTCGGCGACGCGGATGACCGGCCTGACGGACTTCGGCGTCGACGATTACACCGAGGCTCTGTCGGTCCTCCTCGAGTCTTACGACCGCGACGAGGATCTGACGCCCTTCGGCAGCAAGATCTCTCGGGTATTCCTTCGCGGCGCCTTGGTGGCCCGTCTCCTCAGCGAATCGGCGTGGAAGGAGCATCCGGAACACGCCGACGTCAAGATCGAGCGGCCGATCTTCGTCACCGGATTGCCACGCACGGGCACCACTGCCTTACACCGCCTCCTCACGGTCGACCCGGCTCACCAGGGCCTCGAGATGTGGCTGACCGAGTTCCCTCAGCCTCGCCCGCCTCGCGATACGTGGGAATCGAACCCGGTCTTCGCCAAGATCGAGGAGACATTCGGTCAACACCACGTCGAGCATCCCGAATTCATGGGCGTGCACTACATGTCGGCCAGCGAAGTCGAAGAATGTTGGCAGCTCTTGCGTCAGACGTTCAAGTCCGTGTCGTACGAGTGCCTGGCAAATCTACCCACGTACTCCGCATGGCTGAAGGACCAGGAGTGGTCGAACGCCTATGCACGACACAAGAAGAACCTGCAGCTGATCGGTCTGCCCGATCAGGATCGACGGTGGGTCCTCAAGAACCCGAGCCACCTGTTTGCGCTCGACGAATTGATGGAGGCGTACCCCGACGCTCTCGTCATCCAGACTCACCGCTCCCCTACGACGATCATTCCGTCGGTGTGCAGCCTGGCCGCCCAGGCGACAGAGGGTTGGTCGAACACGTTCACCGACAAGGTGATCGGCGAAAGTCAGCTCGAATTGTGGGCCAGGGGGCTCGAGCAGTTCGACAGTGCACGCGCACACCACAATCCCGCGCAGTTCATCGACGTCGACTATCAGGACTTCGTCACCGATCCACTGGGAACCGTCGAGAACATCTACATGCACTTCGACATCCCGTTGACATCTACCGCCCAGCAGTCGATGGAGGCCATGCACGAGGAAAGCCGCTCGGGTGCTCGCAAACCGTCGCACAAGTACACGCTCGAGGAGTTCGGCCTGACGAAGGAACAGGTGGAGGAGCGATTCGGAACTCGCTGACCACCGTTGGTCGACGACCTTGCTGACGACTGAAGCCCCCGCCGGACGGCGGGGGCTTCAGTACGCAACTCGGTCAGCTGCTGAAATGCTCGCCGAGCAACCGGTCCAACTCCGTCGGCGCCTCGTCGGGAATCCAGTGGCTCACACCCCGGAGAACTTCGAACCGATACGGACCGTCGACAAACGCGGGAGTGAGGGCAGAACCCTTGGGCCCGATGGCGGCGTCGCCGTCACTCCAGACGTGCAGGGTCGGCACGGTGACCCGGGCAGCTGCCGGGTTCGGCTTGGTCATCCACATCGCGCGGTACCAGTTCAGACCGCCGCGCAGTCTGCCGGGAGCGAGCATGGCGTTCAGATCGCGCCGCGCATTCTCCGGCGTCTGCCCACTCGAAACCAGGAACTTCTCGCCCAGCGATGACGAGGCCAGAATCTTCTCAGGAACGAAGGGTAATTGGAACGCCCCCATGTACCACGATTTCAGTCCCTGAGTGCTGGTCACCATCGCCTTGATGAAGGCCAGCGGGTGCGGAACCGACACCGTGGTAACGGTATCGAGCAAATCCGGCCGTTCGGCAGCCACCTGCCACGCGACCGCGGCACCCCAGTCGTGGCCGACCAGGTGCACCTTCCCCACACCGAGTGTGTCGATCAGCGCGACAGTGTCGGCGGCGAGTTCGGACCCGCGGTAGGCCCAGCGCGCTTTCGGCCGGGCACCGGGTGAGTACCCTCGCTGGTCCGGCGCCACGGTGCGGAAGCCGCGGGCGTGCAGTAACGGCGCGAGGTGATCCCATGAGCGGGAATCCTGCGGAAATCCGTGCAGGAGGACCACGACCGGACCGTCTGCCGGTCCTTCGTCGCGTACGTCGAAAGTCAGCCCGGACCGGGAGTACGAGGTGAGGCGATCCGCCGGCGTAGTCATAGCGCCACGCTAGTCTTCGCGGCCCGTGTAATCGGAGCCTTTTCACCTGCGCGCAGGAACTGGCCTGTCTTTTCGATGCCGAATCCCGGGGCGAATTCACCTTCGCGGTAGACGAGTCGGCCGTTGATCACTGTCGCGACGGCCGCATCGTCGCTGCGGTTGACCATTCGACTGATCCCGCCGTACTCGGGAACGGTTGCCTCGAACAAGCCGTCGACCGACTCGTCGAGCCCGGCTGGATCGATGACAACGAAGTCCGCGCGGTCGCCCTGGCGTAGATGTCCGGCGTCGATGCCGTACCAGTCCGCCAGTTCACCGGTCAGGCGGTGGATTGCGCGCTCGATGGTGAGGAACGGCTTGCGGTCACTCTGAGCGTCCTTGACGCGCTTGAGGAGTCGCACCGGGTAGTTGTAGAACGCCATGTTGCGCAGATGTGCGCCGGCATCGCCGAAGCCCATCTGCACACCGGAACTCGCGGCGAGTTTCTTCGCGAACTTGGGCCGGTGATTGGCAATGGTGGTGCGCCAGCGAAGATCTCGCCCGTACTTCACCACCAGGTCGAGGTAAGCGTCCACCGGGTGCACTCCGCGGATGTCACCGACCTGACCGAAGTTCTTGCCGATCAACGTCTCGTCCGGGCATCCCACGATGACCGCATCGTAGAAATTGCGATGCCAGATGCGGGGTGAGAACTTGTTGTCGTAGTCCTTACGGAATGCGCGACGGTACGACTCGTCCTGGAGCAGTTCGTTGCGCTCCACCTGGTCCTTGAGATGCAAAGCGGCGGCGCCGGCACCGAACTCCTCGAACACGACCAGGTCGATTCCATCCGCGTAGACGGTGAAGGGAACCGGAAGGTGCTGCCACTTGAAATCGGTCTTCGCGAAGCGATTGAGCAGTGGGGCCGCAGCGAGCATGAAGTACACGATCACCGGGTAGGCCTTCGAATCCGCACCGGAGAGCAGCGACGTCTTGAGCGGCTTCTTGCGTCCGATGGCGGAGCTTTCGGCGAAGAACGCCGCGACGTTCGGATGCAGGTTGATGGTCGGAGCGCTCTGCAAGATCTTTCCGCGATCGCGAAGGATGCGGTTGAGGAATCGGAACTCTTTCCACCGTGCATACGTCGACGGCAAAGAGCGAGAACGGTATTCGTCGCCGTCGATCTTGTCGAGGGCATTGGTCATCGACGACAGGCCTAGCATCCCCGCATCGATGGCGTCCTCGAGCATCGAGCCCATCCGGCCGAGTTCCGAGCGGGTCGGCTTGACCTTCTTGTCGGTGCCGCGCCCCAATCCGAGTACGTGCGTGCGGATGTCGGAGTGGCCGATGAATGCCGCGACATTGGGTCCGAGGGGAAGGGCTTCGAGTGCGGCGGTGTAGGCCGCGGGACCGGTCCAGGTCTTGTTCGCTTCGAGGATGCGCAGCACCGCGTCGTGGGGAACTGCTTCGACCCGGCTGAACAGGTCAGCGATTTCACGCGGGGTCGAATACACCGTCGACAGTGAGCAATTGCCGAGCACGACCGTAGTGACGCCGTGGCGAACCGATTCCGGAAGGCCTGGACTGACCAAGGCTTCGGCGTCGTAGTGCGTGTGGACGTCGACAAAGCCCGGGAGAACCCACTTGCCGGCCGCGTCGATCACCTCGGTGTCCGGCCCGATCTCCAGGCGCGTCGTGGACACCTCCGCGACCACGCCGTCTCGAATTCCGAGATTTCGACGCAGACCAGGAGCCCCCGTCCCGTCGAACCACAACCCGTCGTTGACCACGATGTCGAAAGCAGACACTGTCGGACTCCTCGCCTCACGTATGTGTTACCTCACGTTATAGACAGCGTTGAGTAAAAGTCAATGAACCTTCCGAACCAATACATAAGATGTCGGAATGGCCGCAGTCCCCCGCTCCCCCGAAGACCGTCAGAGGCAAATCCTCGAGGTAGCAGTACACATGTTGCGGACCGAGCCTTTCGACCAACTGTCGATGGATCGCGTCGCAGCCGAGGCCGGTGTCTCGCCGCCACTGCTGTTTCACTACTTCAAGAACAAGAAGGGTTTCCAGAACGCCATCCTCGAGGCTGCCTCGGCCGATCTCGAAGATCGAATGCGACCGGATCCCGAACTACCGATCACGTCCCAGCTGCGTTCAGGTATCGAAACTTTCGTCGATGCCGTTATCGAGCACCCCACCATTTACCTCGCCGTGATGCGGATGGCCGGCAGTGGCGACGTCCGGATGCGCACGATCTATCGCGGGATGCGCCGAACGTTCACCACATGGATCGTCGCCGCGCTCACAAATCTGGGCATCGAATCGAATGCGACCGTCGAGGCGACCATCGCCGGGTGGCAGGCATTCATGGAGGAAATAGTCGTCAACTGGATCGACGAGCCGACCCTCGAACGAGGCGAGATGGTCGACCTCTGCGAACGAATTTTCTACCACTGCCTACCGGCGGCGGGCATCAGCGTGGAACAAATAGTGGCGGCCACCATGGCTGCGACGGCCAGTGAGTCCGGCGCAACAAAACTGTGATCTTCGCGCCGGGGTTTCACAGGTGGTCACGATTGGGTATCTTGCTTGCAGTGGCGCTGGACCACGACCCCAACACATGAAGGATCCAACATGGAGTCTGTCGAAAACGTATTGCCCGAGGGTGTCAAGCTCGAAGACGTCTTGAGCGTCCTCAAGGTCGCAGTTGCGGGCATCGGCCTCATCAGCGCACTTTCGGCATTCAGCTGATCGCAAAGCGTCATCGACAGGCCGGACTTCGGGGAGTCCGGCCTGTTTTTTGTTTCCGCTCCTGAACAATCCGTGAACTTTGCAGCAACTTCAGCGCAAAGTGGTCATTTCGACCAAAACAAGCGTCCAGTTTGCTAACTTGTGTCTGCGACACAAGGTCGTACAGAAACACCACGCAGACACAACCTTGTACATACAAACCTGTACATACGACACGGAGGACCGAAACATGGGTTCCATCAACACCCTCAGCGCCGTCATCGACATCATCAAGGTCGTCCAGCCGTTGATCGCCAAGCTCAACCTCAGCTGATTCGCTTGCACCACACCCCTGCCAGGGCGTAACTCGAAATGGGGCCGACATTGTCGGCCCCATTTTCCGTAGCTGCTCTATCTCAGCCGAGTGCCTTCTTGATCTCTCCTGCCAGTACCGACGCCAGCTGCGGCGGCACCGCATTGCCGATCATCGTGCGCACCGCTCCCCACTTACCCTCGAAGACGTAGTCGTCGGGAAAGGTCTGGAGGCGAGCAGCTTCTCGAACGGTCAACGATCGTGTGTGTTTCGGATGCACGTTGCGTGAAGCCGAGATCATCCCGAAAGTGGTTCCGACCGTTGACGCCGGCTCGTCCCACCGGAGTCGCTTGTACGTCGTGTTGTAGCCGGACGACGGTCGCATGGCCGGATCCTCGTTGTCGTGCGCCGACATTCCTTCTGGTACATCACGCAGCCACCGCAAGACGTGCTCGGGATGCTCGACGGCCCAGTGCAGCGGGTCCGTCTCGCAAGCCTGCCCGGATTCCAGCGGGGCCAGGTCGACGGTGGCATCGCGAAAAGTCCTCAGCGGTGCAACACCATTCACGCCGTGAGTCTTCGGCGGAAAACGCAGCGGCCCGATACTACTGTCGCGGCGGGTCGCCACGATGAACACTCGTTCCCGGAACTGCGGGACGCCGTAATCCTGCGCATTGACCGTGTTGACCGATGCGTCGTAACCGCATGCAGCCATCTCGCCGAGAATCCGGTCGACGACCATCCCACCGTCCGGGTCCTTCATGCTGAGCAGCAGTCGCACGTTTTCCATCACCAAGACCTTCGGCTTCACCAATTCGGCGAGCTGCAGCAGGTTCCGGAAGAGATGGTTGCGCGGATCGTCGCGGTCTCGCCGGCCGGCGAGGCTGAACCCCTGACACGGCGGTCCCCCAGCCAACACATCGATGTCCACTTGTGCCAGAAGATCTTTCACCCGGGCTTCGTCGATCGCCCGAATGTCCTCGCCGAGGCACCTCGCGCCGGGGAAGTTCCGATCGAAGGTCGCACGCGCCTCCGGCACGACTTCGATGTATCCCTCCACCGAAAACCCCGCCATCCGAAAGCCTTCGGCCATACCGCCACAACCCGAGAACGCTGTCAATACGGTGGGGCCGCCGCTTCCTGCCCCCGCGACGGCACGCCTGGCCACCGAGGCGGGGTCGTTGACCGGTGTCACTCGACGCGCACGGGTACTGCCGCTCGATCGCTTCCGGGGGGCCGCGTACGTACCCTCACGCTTGGCCGCTTCCAGCGCGGAGAGGGCCGTGAGAACTGCTCGTTCCGCCGGTGGCTTCGGATACGCCTTGTCGAGTTCCCACGCGGAGACGACGGCTGACGAGACTCCCGCTTGACGGGCGAACTGGAACTGACTGATCCCCACGTCCAAGCGCCGTGATCGCAGGTCCTGTCCCGAAATCAATTCAGTGCCTCACTCATATGGTCCGCTCGCTCCGGCAGCCCAGACTATCGCAGCCGACCCCGTGAACCGGGACCTCACAAGGAAGACCGGCAGGCGGTATGCCTGCCGGTCTCCGACACGAGCGGATGACGGGACTCGAACCCGTGTGAACGGCTTTGCAGGCCGGTGCCTAGCCACTCAGCCACACCCGCGTCAGTGAGTAACTCTGCCCTGAGTCACGGCGTCGAACCACAGTTCCGCTCAGCATGATTCGAGTGCGATCCCACCCGCCGTTCCAGTCTCTGGGAAAACTGCGAGCCCTTCGGGAACAAATCGGTCAGTCTCGATGCTGACTCCCTCGGCGGGCGCAGATCATACGAATTTCGCCCGAACGACCGAGCAGTTCGCCAGACCCAGACAACCCAGAAGGTTTCATGAGTGCCGAGAACACCGCCGTTGCCCCGCCCGTGAAGGCAGCTCCGCCCTTGGAGGCAGCCCCGCTGGAAATGAGCAGTGTCGACCGTAAGCCCAGCGTCGGGAAGATTCTTGCCCTCGGTTCCATGACTGCGCTCGGGCCCTTCACCATCGACATGTACCTGCCCGCGCTGCCGGATATCGGCGCCGATCTCGGGGTCTCGTCGTCAACGGTTCAGCTGACGATCACCGGAACTCTCATCGGCCTCGCACTCGGACAGCTGTTGGTCGGGCCGCTCTCGGACACTCTCGGCCGCAAGAAGCCGCTGCTCGCCGGGATCGGTGTGCACATCCTGGCTTCGCTGCTGGCGGTCTTCGCACCGAGCATCGCGGTCCTCGGCATCCTGCGGGTTTTCCAGGGCATGGGCGCGGCGGCCGCGGCAGTGGTCACCATGGCGATCGTCCGCGACCTCTACAGCGGTAACACCGTTGCCGTCGTGATGAGCCGGCTGATGCTCGTGCTCGGCGTTGCGCCGATCCTGGCGCCCAGCATCGGTGGCGTCCTCCTCGTCGCCCTCGACTGGCGCGGGATCTTCGTCGTCCTGGCACTGATCGGCGTCGGCACAGCGATTATCGGTGCTTTCGGACTGTCCGAAACACTGCCGAAGGAAAAGCGTCGCCCGAGCGGATTGAAGTCGGTTCTCCGCACCTACGGTTCGCTGCTCGGCGACCGCACGTTCATGGTCCTGACGCTCGTCTCCAGCGTCGGTATGGCGTCGTTGTTCGCGTATGTCTCAGGCGCGTCGTTTGTCTATCAAGATCAGTACGGCCTCAATCAGCAGGAGTTCGCGCTGCTCTTCAGTGCGGGCGCGATTGCGTTGATCGGTGCTTCGCAGGTCAACGTCCGACTGCTCGATCGCTGGACTCCTCAGCAGATCACCAAGTGGGCCCTCGTGGCTGCCGTTCTCTCCGGGGCCGTCGTCATTGCTGTCGCGGTCCTGGAACTGGGCGGGCTCGCCGGATTCGTGATCGCACTGTGGGTCATGGCCGGTGCCATCGGGTTCGTTCTTCCCAACGCCCCGGCACTGGCGCTCGCTCGTCACGGCGAAGCGGCCGGTACTGCCGCGGCAATGCTCGGTGCATTCCAGTTCGGCGTCGGTGCGGCCATCGCGCCGGCCGTCGGCCTGCTGGGAAACACGAGCACAGCACTGGCCGTCACGATGACGGCGTGTGTGTCGCTCGGTCTGGTCGCTCTTCTGGCTACGACCCGAAAGAGTGATACGACCCGAAAGAGTGAATCGGTCTAACCGGCAGCGGAGAACCACTCGCTGTAGAAGGTGGCAAGTCCAAGGACGCACGAGATCGCGACGAAGATCCAGAATCTTGCGATCACGACGGTTTCCGGCCAACCGAGTAACTCGAAGTGATGATGGATCGGGGCCATCTTGAATACGCGTCGGCCGGACGATCGGAAGACCAGAACCTGGATGATCACCGACAGGATCTCAGCCACGAACAGGGCGCCGATGATGACCATCAGCAACTCGGTGTGCGTCGTGACGGACAGGCCGACCACCAGGCCGCCCAGCGCCAAGGAGCCGGTGTCACCCATGAAGATCTGAGCCGGGGCGGCATTCCACCAGAGGAAGCCGAGGCACGCCCCGCCTGCCGCGGCAGCGACGATAGCGAGATCCAGGGGGTCACGAACGTCGTAGCAACCGGCGGCAGGCTCGAGGACACACGAGTTCCGGTACTGCCAACCGGCGATGACGACGTAGGTCCCCAGGATCATGCCCATCGAACCGGCCGCGAGACCATCGAGACCGTCGGTGAAATTGACGGCGTTGGACCAGGCGAACACCAGAATGCAGAAGAAGACCACAAAGCCGATGGCACCCATGGAGAACACCGAGATATCTCGCACATGGGACAGGTACTGGCTTCCGGGGGTGACTCCGTTGTTGTTGGAGAACTGCAGGAACAGAATGCCGAAGATGATGGCGCTCGCCAGCTGACCGACGGTCTTTGCCGTCTTGTTCAGCCCGAGATTGCGCTTCTTGCGGATCTTGATGAAGTCGTCGAGAAAGCCGACGATTCCCAGTGACGTCGCCAGCGCGAGAACCAGCCAACCGGATGCAGACAACCGCGGTAGCCGCGAGCCGAAACCGATGATGTGTGCCGCCAGGTAGCCCGCCCACATGCCGGCGATGATCGCGATGCCGCCCATCGACGGGGTGCCACGCTTGCCCTGATGACTCTGCGGACCCTCGATCCGAATCTCGTGCCCGAGCCCCTGCCGCGAAAGCACACGAATGAGAAACGGAGTCAGGAAGAGCGCGACGAACAACGAGACGCCACCCGCTACGAGGATTGAAATCACCCGTGGGACTCTACAGACGTAAGCGGCTGCGACACACAATCAGACAAGGCACCCGACCGCTTGCCAGCATGGGATGATCGAACTTATGTCTCCCCCCGCGCCGCTCCCCCTCGACCCCATCGAAGAGGCGCATCGTCAGTGGACGAAGCACGGTTGGAGCGATGTCGCCGACGGTATGGCTGCGGTCACGTCGGTGATGCGTGCGCAACAGATCATGATGGCGCGGGTCGAAGAGGTACTCAAGCCTCTCGGGCTGACCTTCGCCCGCTACGAACTGCTGACGCTTCTCACCTTCACCAGGTCGGGCGCCCTCCCGATGGCCAAGGCAAGTGCCCGACTCCAGGTTCACCCCACCAGCGTCACCAATGCCGTCGACCGTTTGGAGAAAGCGGAGCTGGTCAGACGGGTCCCGCATCCCAGCGATCGACGTGCGACGCTCATCGAGATCTCCGACGCGGGTCGCGCGCTGGCCCTCGAAGCCACTGAAATGCTCAACAGCAAAGTGTTCGCACACCCCGGACTCCAGCAGGACAAGCTCGAGCAATTGGTGACGATCCTCACTGAACTTCGCAAGACTGCGGGCGACTTCGACACCGGCGGCGCGCCCACCAAGTGGTGAACCGACGACCCGTACACACAAAGAAACTGCCCTCACACTCTCGACGAGTGTGAGGGCAGTTTCAGCTGTTCGAAAGTTCAGCGCTAACGAATTTCAGCGGTGCTTGAACTCGCCGGACCGCTTCTCCACGAACGCGGTCATGCCTTCCTTCTGATCCTCCGTCGCGAAGGTCGAGTGGAACACCCGACGCTCGAAGCGGACGCCCTCGGCAAGTGTGGTCTCGAAGGAACGGTTGACCGCTTCCTTGGCCATCATCGCAATCGGCAGCGACATCTCGGCGATGGTGGTTGCGGTCTTCAATGCGTCGTCGAGCAACTCGGCGGCCGGAACGATCCGGGCAACCAGGCCTGCGCGCTCGGCCTCTTCTGCGTCCATGTTGCGGCCGGTCAGGCACAGCTCCATGGCCTTGGCCTTACCCACGGCGCGCGTAAGGCGCTGTGAGCCACCGATACCCGGAATGACACCGAGCTTGATCTCGGGCTGGCCGAACTTCGCGGTATCCGAAGCGATGATGAAATCGCAGAGCATCGCCAGTTCGCAGCCACCACCGAGCGCGTACCCGGAGACGGCGGCGATCAGCGGCTTACGAGCGGCTGCGACGCGATCCCACGGGGTGAAGAAATCTTCGACGTATGCGTCCATGTACGTCTTGGACTGCATTTCCTTGATGTCGGCGCCGGCGGCGAAGGCGCGCTCGGAACCGGTGATCAGGATGGCTCCGATGCCGTTGTCCGCTTCGAGGTCGGCAACCGCGGCGACGACCTCGTTCATCAGCTCGGAGTTCAGGGCGTTGAGAGCCTTCGGGCGGTTGAGCGTGATGACGCCGACGCGACCCTTACGCTCGAGGATGATGGTGTTGAAGTCGGTCACTACTGTCCTTCGGTCGAACGGTCACGGATGTCGTTGATGATGGCAGAGAAGTCCTGACCGCCACCGCCCGCGGCGTGGAAGCGACTGTAGAGTTCCGCGGCCTTGAGCCCGATCTCCGCATCGACGCCGTTGTTGCGCAGCGCATTTGCAGCCAGACCGAGGTCCTTGTCCATCAGCGCGACAGCAAAGCCGGGCTGGTAGTCGTTGTTGGCCGGGCTGGTGGGCACCGGTCCCGGTACCGGGCAGTTGGTGGTCAGTGCCCAGCACTGCCCCGAGGCGTTGGACGCCACGTCGAAGAGCGCCTGGTTGCTCAGGCCGAGCTTCTCGCCCAGCACGAATGCCTCGCTGATCGCGATCATCGAAATGCCGAGGATCATGTTGTTGCAGATCTTGGCAGCCTGGCCGACACCGGCGTCGCCGCAGTGAACGACCTTGCGGCCCATCACGTCCAGCAACGGTGACGCGGCCTGGAAGTCAGCCTCGGAACCGCCGACCATGAATGCCAGCGTGCCTGCGGTAGCCCCGACGACTCCACCGGAGACCGGTGCGTCGACGCTGCGGTGACCGGCCGCTTCGGCCTTGTCGTGTGCCTCGCGGGCGTCTGCGACGTCGATGGTGGAACAGTCGATGAACAGCGTGCCCGGTGTTGCCACCGGCAGCAGCTCTTCGTACAGACCCAGAACATGCTTACCGCTCGGCAGCATCGTGATCACGACGTCGGCACCGCGAACGGCGTCGACCGCCGAATCCGCTACCGATGCACCGTCTTTGACTGCCTGCTCCAGCGCCGCGGGTGCCAGATCGAAACCGACGACCTTGTGTCCGGCCTTGACGAGATTGGCCGCCATCGGGCCACCCATGTGACCGAGTCCGATAAATCCAATGGTGCTCATTAGTGATGCTCCTTCGGCGGTGATCAGTTGCCTTGCGGTTGAGGGGTGAGTCCGAGCTCGTTGTCGCCCAGCGGGGCGAAGTAGGCATCGACGGATTCAGCCGTGACATCTTCGAGGGTTGCCGGCAACCACTTCGGGTTTCGGTCCTTCTCGACTACCTGGGCGCGAATACCCTCGACCAGGTCGTGTGAGGCGAGCGCTGCCGTCGAGACCCGGAACTCCTCGTTGAGGACTTCTTCCAAGCTTGCTGCTTCCTTGGCATGTCGCAGGGATCGCAGGGTCACCGACAGTGCAATCGGGGACTTGCCGAGAATCTGCTCCGCTGCCTTCTCCGCCTCGGGGATTCCACTCGCTCGAAGACGTTCGACGATGGTGGAGACGTCGTCGGCAGAGTACGCGGCGTCGATCCAGCTCTGCTGGGCCAACAGTTCCGACACCGGAGCCGGCTCCGCGTACTGCGCCACGGCGTCGGCAACCGAAGACGACGCGAGTGCGGCGATGAACGTCTCGATGTTCTCCGACGGGATGAAGTGATCCGCGAAGCCTGCTGCGATGGCATCGCCGGCGCTCAGTCGCGCCGTGGTGAGCGCGATGTGCGTTCCGAGTTCACCGGGAGCACGCGAGAGCAGGTAAGTTCCGCCCACGTCAGGGATGAAACCGATTCCGGTCTCGGGCATTCCGATCATCGAGCGCTCGGTCACGATGCGAATGTCGCCGTGTGCGGACACTCCGACGCCGCCGCCCATGACGATCCCGTCCATGATTGCGACGTACGGCTTCGGGTAGTTCGCGATCTCGGAATTGAGGATGTACTCCTCACGCCAGAAATCGAGCGAACCGGTCTTGCCGTCCTTGGCGTCGTGGTAGATCGAGACGATGTCGCCGCCGGCGCACAGACCACGCTCGCCGGCGCCCGTGAGTACGACCGCCTTGACGTCGTCGTCGTACTTCCATTCCGCGAGTGCCTTGGCCATCGCCTTGACCATCGAGTGGTTGAGTGCGTTGATCGCCTTGGGCCGGTTGAGGGTGATGAGCCCCAGTCCGTCACGCTTTTCGATCAATACCTCGAGCTCGTCGCTCATGCTGCTCCTTGCTTTCCCTGACCTGATGCGACCACGCTGCGCGCGATGACCACCCTCATGATCTCGTTGCTGCCTTCGAGGATCTGATGAACCCGAAGATCGCGGACGATCTTCTCGATCCCGTACTCAGCAAGATAGCCGTACCCGCCGTGAAGCTGGAGAGCCTTGTTGGCTACGTCGAACCCGGTGTCGGTGGCAAAGCGCTTGGCCATCGCACACAACTCCACGACGTCGGACGCTCCGTCTTCGAGTGCGGCAGCGGCGCGCCACAGCAACGTCCTGGCCGCTTCGAGTTCGGTACGCATGTCGGCGAGCTGGAACTGCAGGGCCTGCGACTCGATCAGTGCCGAACCGAAAGCTTTGCGGTCCACCAGATATGCGACTGCCTTCTCCAGCGCTGCCTGGGCCCCACCGACCGAGCAGGCGGCGATGTTCAGCCGGCCGCCGTTGAGACCCTTCATAGCGATGCGGAAGCCGCTGCCCTCTTCACCGAGCATGTTGGCGGCAGGAACTCGCACGTCTTCGAAGATCACCTGACGGGTGGGCTGCGCGTTCCAGCCCATCTTGACCTCGTTGGCACCGAACGACAGTCCGGGCGAATCCTTGGGCACGATGAACGCCGAGATCCCCTTGGCACCGGCAGATCCGGTGCGTGCCATCACGACGTACACGTAGGAAGTGCCTGCGCCGGAGATGAACTGCTTGACGCCGTTGAGGATGTAGTCGTCGCCGTCACGAACGGCCTTGGTGCTCAAGCCCGCAGCATCGGAGCCAGCGCCGGGTTCGGTGAGGCAGTAGCTGCCCAGTTGATCCATCGAGCAGAGTCCGGGGACCCACTTGTGGCGCTGTTCGTCGTTGCCGAACTGGTCGATCATCCACGTGACCATGTTGTGGATGGAGATGTACGCGGCGATCGACGGATCGCCCTTGGCCAGCTCTTCGAAGATCCGGGCAGCGTCGACGCGGCTCAGCTCACTGCCACCGACATCCTCGCGAATGTAGATCCCGCCCATCCCCAGGGACGCCGCCTTGCGGAGAACGTCCACCGGGAAATGCTTGGTCTGATCCCACTCCACTGCGTTGGGCGCCAGATGCTCGGCCGCGAAGTCGCGGGCAGTGTCACGAATCGCCCGCTCGTCATCGGTCAGAGTAAACATGGAAGGTAGTCCGATCAGTTCATCGTGGGGATGACGAAGTGGTTGTCAGGAGCGGAGTCTACGGAGCGACCCTCCTGACCTGCTTCCTTCTTGCCGGAAGGCCAACGCTGCGTCACCGTCTTGGTTTTGGTGTAGAAGCGGAAGGAGTCGGGACCGTGCTGGTTCAGGTCACCGAAGCCGGAGCGCTTCCAGCCACCGAAGGTGTGGTACGCGATCGGGACCGGGATCGGCACGTTGACGCCGACCATGCCGACGTTGACGCGAGCGGTGAAGTCACGCGCGGTGTCGCCGTCGCGGGTGAAGATGGAGACGCCGTTGCCGTACTCATGTTCGGTCGGAAGACGCAGTGCCTCTTCGTAATCGGCAGCGCGAACCACCTGAAGGACAGGTCCGAAGATCTCTTCCTTGTAGATGCGCATGTCCGAGGTGACGTTGTCGAACAGGGTTGCGCCGGCGAAGAATCCACCTTCGTGGCCTTCGAGGGTGAAGCCGCGGCCGTCGACGACTGCCGTTGCGCCTTCGTCGATGCCGATCTGCACGTAGTTGTTGACGCGGTCGAGGGCATCCTGGCAAACGAGCGGTCCGAAATCGACGCCTTCGTCGTCACTGCGACCGATCTTGAGCTTCGCGACGCGCTCCTTCAGCTTCGCGACAAGAGCGTCCGCGGTCTCCTCGCCGACCGGAACGGCAACCGAGATGGCCATGCAACGCTCACCGGCGCTGCCGTAGCCTGCACCGATCAGGGCGTCGGCAACCTCGTCGAGGTCTGCGTCCGGCATGACGATGGCGTGGTTCTTGGCGCCACCGAAGCACTGCGCGCGCTTGCCGTGAGCTGCGGCCGTCTCGTAGATGTACTGAGCGATCGGCGTGGAGCCGACGAAGCCGACAGCCTTGATGCGATCGTCGGTGAGCAGGACGTCGACAACTTCCTTGTCACCGTTGACCACGTTGAACACACCCGCAGGCAGTCCGGCTTCGAGGAACAGCTCAGCCAGTCGCAGCGGGACAGAGGGGTCACGCTCGGAGGGCTTGAGGATGAAGGCGTTACCGGCGGCGAGGGCGGGGCCGGCCTTCCACAGCGGGATCATCGCGGGGAAGTTGAAGGGCGTGATGCCTGCGACGACGCCGAGCGGCTGACGCATGGAGTACACGTCGATGCCGGTGCCGGCACTCTCGGTGAATTCACCCTTGAGCAGGTGCGGAGCGCCGACGGCGAACTCGATGACCTCGAGGCCACGCTGGATGTCACCCTTGGCGTCGGCGACGGTCTTGCCGTGCTCGGACGAGAGGAGGCGGGCCAGAGAATCCATCTCGGCCTGAGCGAGCTGCAGGAACTTCATCAGCACGCGGGCGCGCTTCTGCGGGTTGAATGCTGCCCACACCTGCTGCGCCTCTTCGGCATTGGCGATGATGGCTTCGGTCTCGGCCTTGCTCGCGAGGGGGACGCGGGCCTGCACCTTGCCGGTGTTGGGATCGAACACGTCCGCAAATCGATCAGATGTCCCGGGAACACGCTTGCCACCGACGAAGTGCGTCAACTCGTGAACCGTCGCATTTTCAACCATTGTGCTAACCCGTTCCTTGCTCGTATGGACCGCCCAGGAGGCAGCAGTGAATATGTCTATCATCCTATAGTTGGATGTCCATGTATGTCTAGAGCCCAAGGGCTGTGCGCCTTTATTAACCGCGGGGGGTTAATAAAGGCGCACAGCGCGGAGCGCGGCTGCCGCTTCCTGCGCGACTACTGCATCGGTGACGTCGTATCCGTCCGATCCCCCGCCCGGGCCACCGGACACCGCGACAACCTTGCGTGCCGAGAGATGCACCGCATCGACGCCGACGGCGGCGATTGCCGGGATGTCGTCGACGGTTATTCCGCCACCGGCCATGATCTGGATCCGGCCTGCGGCATGTTCGACCATTCGACCGATCTCGTCGAGACCCTCGCTGCAGGTATCCGCACCCCCGGACGTCAGCACGCGGGTCACGCCCAGGTCGATCAGTTCGTCCAGCGCGGTCAGTCGGTCGGCCACCACGTCCATCGCACGATGTACCGTCACCTCGACCCTCGCACGGTCCACGCATCCGATGACGCGACGCAGCACGACGGTGTCGATCGTATTGTCTTCTGTCAGCGCGCCGACCACGATGCCGGAAGCTCCACCGGCCACGGCCGCACGTACGTCGTGCTCCATCACCCACACTTCGTCGGGTGAGAACACAAAACCTCCGGCGCGCGGACGGATCAGCGGGTGAACCGCGATCCCCACTTCCGACGCTGCCTCGATCACTCCAATGCTTGGCGTCAATCCCCCCGTCGGACCGAGCGCCGCACACAACTCGACTCGAGTCGCTCCTACCGAACGTGCGATCCTCGCCCCCCGCACGTCCTGCACCGCCAGCTCCAGAACCGTCATGTCAGAAGGACTGCCACGACGGCTTGTGCTCGAGCGCATACCGGTAGTAGTCGGCAAGTTTGAGCGAACTGGCCGCAGCTTCGTCGATCACGACGGTGACATGGCGATGCAATTGCATCACCGAAGCCGGGCAGAACGCAGACAACGGACCTTCGACGGCAGCGGCGATCGCATCGGCCTTACCTTCTCCGGTCGCGATCATCACCAGATGCCGTGCATCGCTGATGGTTCCGAGCCCCTGGGTGAGCACATGGTGTGGGACGTCGTCCACCCCGTCGAAGAACCGTGCGTTGTCGATCCGGGTCTGCTCGGTCAGCGTCTTCACGCGAGTTCTCGAGGTCAACGACGATCCTGGCTCGTTGAAGCCGATGTGACCGTCGGTGCCGATGCCGAGCAACTGCACGTCCACTCCCCCGGCCGCCGCGATGCTCTGGTCGTATCGTGCGATCTCTTTCTCCGGGCACGGTGCTTCACCGTTGGGACTCGACACCATCGCCGGATCCAGATTGACGTGATCGACGAACTCCGACCGAATCACCGAGTAGTACGACTGCGGATGGCGTTTCGGCAATCCCAGGTACTCGTCGAGCAGAAACGCCCGAGCCAGCGAGAAGTCGAGTTCGGCATCGCGATGCCTCGCTGCCAGTTCACGATAGGTTCCGATCGGCGACGACCCCGTTGCAAGCCCAAGCGTCGTCGCCCCGGCTCTGACGTAGCCTTCGACGATGTCCGCGACGGTCGAGTCGACCTCCGCGGGTGTCGGCTGAATTACGATTTCCATGATTGTTCCTTTCCGGCGGCTTTTCCGCCGAGTAGTACACGCCCCAGGCGCAAGTGACGATCGGTGACCACGATGTCGGCTCGGCAGCCCACGGCCAGCGATCCGATCAGGTCGCCAAGCCCCAGCAGACGCGCAGGGCTCCGAGTTGCCGCTGCGACAGCGTCTTCCAGCGCGACGCCGCCGTCGAAGACAGTGCTGCGAAGCACGTCGAGCAATCTTGCAGTCCCTCCGGCGATGGCACCGGAACTGCCGTCGGTGGTCGCGAGTCTTGCTACCCCGTCGGCAACCGTGACGTCGAGCGCACCGAGTTGGTAGTCGCCGTCGTCCATTCCGGCCGCGGCCATCGAATCACTGACCAAGGCGATCTGGTCCGGTCCGACAGCGTCGAAGACCATCGACACGGTCTCGGGCGCAAGATGCACACCGTCTGCGATCAGTTCCACCACCATCTCGCCTCTCGCGGCAGCCGCCAGGCACGCCGCCACGGGACCCGGAGATCGATGGTGCAGGGGCGGCATCCCGTTGAAGAGGTGGGTTGCGCTGATCTGACCGGCCCAATCCCCTTGCACCGCAGCGTCGATGCGCGCCGATGTCGTTGCCGCGTCCGCATCGGTGTGACCGAAACTCGGCACGATATTGCGATGACGCATGATCGCGAGCAACTCTTCGAAGTTCTCGGTCTCGGGCGCCAAGGTCATGGACCGCACGGTCCCCCGCGCAGCGTCACAGACGGCTTCGAGAAGGTCCGGATCGCCGGGCACGATCGCCGCCGGATCCTGGGCACCGCAGCGAACGCCGTTGATGAACGGCCCCTCGAGGTGGATACCCAGAAGTTCTCCGCGTTCGACCAGATCGGCGAGCATCGTTGCTTGTCGCACCAGATCTGCGCGCGGTGCAGAGACCAGGCTGGCCAGCATTCCGGTCGTGCCGTGCTCACAATGGTGCGCCGCAGCGAGGCTCGCACCATCGGCGTCGGTGTTCGGGAAACCAGCACCAGCTGCGCCGTGGCTGTGCACATCGATCAGGCCGGGCATGATCACCGTGTCGGTGCGTTCCGGAATGACGACGACCGGTGCGGACGCCACGTAGTCTGCAGCCGAGCCGACCCAGCTGATCTTCTCACCGTCCGCGACCACAACTCCGTCGTGAATCTTGCCGATCGGAGATCCGATCACCGTTCCCCGCAGTACGAGCGGATCGCCGGCAGCAGCCGAGCCTGATGTACTCATGCTGACTCGCGAATCCGCGCGACAGCTGCTCTACCCTCGAGCGGGTTTCGCGCGCCCCGCGCCGCAGCGGCCATGTCCTTGCACACCGCCAGATCGAGAGAGGCCAGTTGCGCGCGAACTGCGCCCAATGCCGGGACCGACATCGACAGACTCGTCACGCCCAAACCGACCAGAACCGGAGCCAACAGCGGGTCCGACGCGGATTCTCCGCACACACCAACAGGTTTCCCGGCGTCGGCGCCCGCCTGACCGACCATCGCGATCAGATCGAGGACCGCCGGCTGCCACGGATCGAGCAGTTGCGCCAGGCCTCCGGCCATACGATCCACGGCGCAGGTGTACTGGCTCAGATCGTTGGTGCCGATACTGACAAAATCGAGGTGCTCGAGGATATCCTTCGCTCGCAACGCTGCAGCTGGAATCTCGATCATTGCTCCGACCTTGCCGATCCCCCGCGAACGCGCAAGTTCTGCAAAGTCTTTCGCCTCGTCGGCAGTGGCTACCATCGGCGCCATCACCCACAGATCGGCGCCCGTCGCGTTGCCTGCCGCCGCGAGGGCGTCGAGCTGACTGATGAGGGTGTCGGGATAGACCGTGCCGACACGGAGCCCGCGGACACCAAGGGCCGGATTCTCCTCGACCCCGAGATCGAGAAACGGCAACGGCTTGTCCGAACCCGAATCGAGAGTGCGGACCACCACCTTCTGTCCGGCGAAGTGCCCGAGCACCGACGCATACGTCTGCGCTTGCTCCTCCACCGAAGGTGCGTCGTGGCGCCCGAGATACGAGAATTCGGTGCGGAACAGTCCGACGCCCTCACAATCCGCCGCCCCGGCCCGCGCGGCGTCCTCGAGGGTTCCGATGTTGGCCGACAACCTCACCGCGAACCCGTCACGCGTGCGTCCTGGACCATGTGCCGAAGCTGACTGCTCTGCCACGAACGATGCTTCGAGGACAGCGCGCTCGCGCATTTCTGCCGAGGGATCGATGGTGACCGTCCCGGTGGTGCCGTCGAGGATGAGGAGTTTTCCCTCCGCCAGCAGATCGGTTCCCGAGCAGTTGACCACGGCCGGGATTCCGAGCGACTTCGCCAAGATTGCGGTGTGGCTGGTCGGACCTCCTTCGGCAGTCAACAATCCGACCACGTCACTGTTGCCCAACGTCGCTGTATCTGCCGGAGCGAGGTCGCGCGCCACCAGGATGTACGGATGACCGGGAGCGGGGATTCCGGGCATCGGTTCCCCGCGAAGAACGGCCACGGCTCGCTGCCCGAGATCGCGCAAATCCGTTGCCCGCTCGGCCATGTACCCACCGAGCGCCGTGAGCTTTTCACAGAATGCGTCGAAGGCAACCGCGACGGCGTGTGCGGTCGGCAACCCCGATTCCAGGTTCGCCTTGGCCGCCTTCACGATGCCCGCATCGCGCGCCATCGCAGCCGAGGTCGTCAGGATCTCCGCCGACACGCCCTCGACTGTCTCTGCACGCGAGAGCAGTTCCTCCGCGACGGCGTCCAGTGCCTCACGGATCCTGATCAGCTCCGCCTCGGGACTGCCGGTGATCGGGTCCGACGCCGAAGTCGGCTCAGGCGTGGAGAATCGCAACCACGGCGCACAGACCGAACCCGCGCTCACTCCGATACCCGCGATGCGGTTGTCCACACTCGCCGTCATCAGGCTTCGTCCAGTTCGGAGGCGAGAAGCTCTGCGAGCGAACCGACCGCAGCATCGGCGCCGTCACCGTCAGCACGCAACGTCACCGAATCCCCAAATGCGGCTCCGAGAGTCATGACAGACAACATGCTGGAGGCGTCGACGGGTTCGCCGTCGCCCAGCGAGATGGTGACGTCGACCGGCAGGTCGGCCGCGGCGCGCGCGAAGAGCGCTGCGGGTCGTGCGTGGAGCCCGACTCGGGATCCGATTGTCGTGGTTGCGATCGCCATGATCAGCGTCCTCCCAGTTCCTTGTCGAGCTTGTTTTCCAGTTCGGCGACGAGCGGGGCGTCGGTGCGGCTGTCACCTTCGGCAGCCAGTGCCAGTTCGGCCTCGAGCAGCGCGGCGTCGGGCTCACCTGCGGCCACCTCGACCTCTTCTTCTCGTCCCGGCGTGCGCAGATTCCACTTCTTGATGACGAAGCTGAAAAGGAAGTAGTAGATCACGGCGTAGCCGAGTCCGATCGGGATCAACATCCACGCGTTGGTGGCCTTGCCGAAGTTCAACACGTAGTCGAAGAAGCCTGCGGAGAACGTGAATCCGTCGTGAATCCCCAGCGCATTGACCAAGGCCATCGACGTTCCGGTCAGGAGCGAGTGGATGACGTACAGCGGCCACGCGACGAACATGAAGGAGAATTCGAGCGGCTCGGTGATACCGGTGAGGAATGCGGTCAGGCCGGTGGAGAGCATGATGCCGCCGACGAGCTTCTTCTGAGAAGGCTTGGCGTTGCGCCAGATTGCGAAGGCTGCAGCGGGGAGGGCGAACATCATGATCGGGAAGAAGCCGGTCATGAACGTGCCGGCAGTTGGGTCGCCGGCGAAGAACCGGTTGAGGTCACCGCGAACGATCTGACCGCTCGCGTCCTGGTAGTCGCCGATCAGGAACCACACGGCGGAGTTCAAGATGTGATGCAGGCCGGTGGGGATCAGGAGGCGGTTCGCTGCGCCGTAAATGCCGCCGCCCACAACGGTATTGGAAGCAACTGCTTCACCGACCCAGTTCAATCCGGAGTTGAACAACGGGTAGACGAATGCCATCAGGACACCGACGACAAGACCGGTGATCGCTGTCAGAATGGGAACGAGCCTGCGCCCGTTGAAGAATCCGAGATAATCGGGAAGCTTCGTTCGATAGAACCGCTGCCACAAGATCGCCGACAGCAAGCCCATCACGATACCGGCGAGCACACCGTAGTTGATCAGTGATTGATCCCCGTTCGGGTCGGTCTTCCCTTCGAGGACGATGGGCGACATCGCCTTGAACACTCCGTCGATCACCATGTAGCCGACGACGGCTGCCAAGGCAGTCGAGCCGTCGGCCTTCTTGGCCCAGCCGATCGCGATACCGACGGCGAAGATCAGCGGCAGCCACGTGAAGACTGCTTGTCCTGCTGCAGAGATCACTGCAGCAGCACTGTGCATCGAACTGAATCGCCCGAGCAGGTCGTCCTGGCCGAGGCGGAGCAAGATTCCTGCAGCCGGCAGAACGGCGATCGGAAGCATCAAGCTTCGGCCGAGGCGTTGAACCCCGGCGAACACTTTCGATTCCTTCTTCGGGGTGTCTTCGAGAGTCATCAAGGACCTTCTTCGTTCGCCGGGCCGCGTCGCGATCGGCCGCTGGTTCTGGAAATTCGGGTGTCGTGCACGTGCAGGTTTCGTGAAAATGCAGGTCACGGTTCATGCTCGGAAGTGAGGGCAAAACCGTTTTGTCGAAACTGTTGTGGAGCCGGACTTCCAACGGGTACTGTCCGGTCATAACCAGTTGTAGTTTTACCTGGTCGAGGCGAGTTGTCAACACCCAAATGTGACATACGTAACCGGGATAGCCTTGACCAGCAACTAGTCAGCCCACCTGTACGACCGTTCAACGATCACGACCAACCCGACAATCAGGAGCAGCAAATGTCGAAAGCGGAAGCAATCATCAAGGGCCTCGGCGGCGCAGAGAACATCGTCGAGATCGAGGCTTGCATCACCCGCCTGCGTACCGAGGTCAAGGACGGAGCGAAGGTGAACGAGTCCGCTCTCAAGGCTGCCGGCGCACACGGCGTGCTCAAAGCCGGAACGGTTGTCCAGGTCATCGTCGGGCCCGAGGCCGACACCCTTGCCGAGGACATCGAGGACATCCTGTGACGGTCGTCCTCGCCCCGCTGCCCGGCCGGGTCGTCGCACTCGCGGACGTCCCGGACCCGGTGTTCGCTCAGCAGATGGTCGGCTCGGGCGTCGCGATCGAACCCGCCCGCGGTCAAGGCCCGCTCACGGTCGTGGCGCCGATCAGCGGAAAGATCCTGAAACTGCACCCCCACGCGTTTGTGATCTTCGGCGAGAAGGCCACCGGCGTGCTGGTCCATATCGGCATCGACACGGTCAAGCTCGAAGGCGACGGATTCACGCTCATCGCCGCCGAGGGTGACACCGTCGATGCGGGTGATCCCATTGTCAGCTTCGATCCAGCGCACATCGACACGACCGGCTACTCGGCGATCTGCCCGGTTGTCGTAATGGATTCCAAACCGGACACCGTCGAATCCCCTTCCGTCGGTGGGGATGTCGCCACAGGCGACACTCTGTTCGACTGGTCGGCGTAACGCAAAGGGCGAGCACACCGGAAGGTGTGCTCGCCCTTTCGTTTCGAACGATGGCTATTGGTCGCCGCGCGTTTTGGGCCGCGCCTGGCCCTGGACTTCCATCTGCAACTGGTAGCGGTCGGATCGGTACCAACTGCGAGTGTGTTCGACCGGCGCGATCTCACTGAACGACACTCGATCGAAGTACAGAACCGGAGCGCCTTTACGAGTGCCGAGGAGAGTCGCGATCTCCGTACTGGCACCATCTGCACTGACAGTCTGCTCTGCCCGGTCGATCGGCTTGTCGTACTTGTCAGCGGTCGCCCGGTAGATCGAACCCGTCAAGTCCATGTCGAGTAGACCAGGCAACAGTTCCGGATTGAACCAGCCGTCGTCCACACTCACCGGCTCGCCGTCGGCGAGGCGCAAGCGCTTGACGTGATACCCCTCGGAACCCGGTCTCATATTCAGTGCGGCAGCAGTGCTTTCGGGGACCGGCCCCTGCTCACTGACCAGGACCACTGTGGTGGGGTGATGCCCCTGGGCCCTCATCTCCTCGGTGAACGA
The DNA here is from genome assembly GCF_001029585.1 of Rhodococcus sp. ARP2. NCBI lineage: Bacteria > Bacillati > Actinomycetota > Actinomycetes > Mycobacteriales > Nocardiaceae > Rhodococcus > Rhodococcus sp. ARP2. The sequence continues at coordinate 68,943 of NZ_LEKE01000058.1, forward strand.
CGCAAGGTGCAGCTTGGACTGGACAGCGCGGTGCGCGACAAAGGTGCCCTTGCCACGCACACGCACGAGGTGTCCGTCATTGACCAACTGGCCGATGGCCTCGCGAACAGTGATCCGACTGACGCCGTAGTCCTGCATCAGGTTTCGCTCGCTGGTCATCAAGTCGCCAGGCTGGAGTTCTTGGGTGCACTTGCGCAGGAGAATGGTGCGCAACTGCTCATGTTTGGGTATTGCGCTGTCGCGCAAATGAACGGGCATCACAGCGACTGTCCCTCCGAGAAATGAATAGTCGTCTATTCGCCGACGATAACGATCTGAAATCGCGGGCAGGTCCCGACCGGACCGGTCCAATTAACGATACTGGAATTCACGGTAGGAAACTAGCATCAGTCCGGAGTTGTCCGATTTCAACCGTCCAACCGTCGGTAGATGGACCGTATTTCGTCCAAGGCGACGTTCTGCTGAGCCATGTCCAATCCCAGTGCCGCAACCGCCTCACGCAGACGGCGGATATCCAGATCGTCTATCGCCGGTCGAAATTGCACCTTCGGTAGCGCGGGGAGGGCAGCCGCGATTCCGAACCAATTCTCGACGTCTACCGGAACAGTCGACTCGTCCTCCACTCCCCCGATCAACTGCTCCAGGTCGACCCCGCGAAGTCTCAGCAACCTCAGCGGATCGGTGTCGATCCGCTCGGCAGTCAAGAACGCCACGGCCGCAGCGTGTTTGCACGGCCAGCCGACATCGGGGCAGGTGCAGTCGAAACGGAAAGCCGACGGGCCGTCCGGTATCAGTTGGGCAGCAAGCATGTCCGGGACAGTGCCGGACACCAGCGCGGCAAGGCTTCCCGGCACTCGGCGGATCTTGGTGATGATGTCGTCGATATCCGATTGATCAAGAGTGTCGATCGAGAGCGTGGAAACGAAAGGTTGAAGTTGGCTGCCCTGAACCTCGGCCGTCACCACTCCCGGTTCGATGTCGAGCGCCAAAACCTGACCCGAACGCGCATACGTTCGCCCACGCGTGACACGAGGTTTGTCGCCGATCTCTTCGACGACGCGGACAAAAGCCTTGCCCCAGAACGTTCTCCCGAACGCTGGACGAGGCTTGACCGGCGCAGGTGCCCGCCGCCGAGGCCCGGTGTACTCGCTGAAATCGGGGCCCTTACCGCGCGGACTCATTCGCCCACCGCGTCGTCGCCGAGTCGCAACAACTCGTCCAATTGCTCGACGCTCATCTCCGTCACCCAGTTCTCACCGGTCCCGACTGCAAGTTCGGCGAGTTCACTTTTACTCGCGATCATCGTGTCGATTCGCTCTTCCAAAGTTCCGACACACACCATCTTGCGGACCTGCACGTTCTTTCTCTGACCGATGCGGAAGACACGGTCCGTCGCCTGGTTCTCAACCGCCGGGTTCCACCATCTGTCGAGGTGAACCACATGGTTGGCCGCTGTGAGATTCAGACCCGTGCCGCCGGCCTTGAGCGAGAGCACCATGATGGGCGGACCGTCTGCGCCTTGGAATGCCTCGACCATCGCGTCGCGTCCAGCTTTGGACACGCCGCCGTGGAGAAACGGAACCTCGGTGGTGAACCGGTCGGCCAGGTACGGCACCACTAATTCCCCGAACTCACGAAACTGTGTGAACAACAGAACCTTCTCGTCATCGGCCGTGACCGACTCGACGATATCTTCGACCAGGCCAAGTTTTCCCGAACGGTGTTGCCCGCGGCGCATCACCGGCGAACCGTCGCGCAGGAAGTGCGCCGGATGATTGCACACCTGTTTGAGTTTGGTCAGCGCAGACAGGACGGCGCCTTTGCGCTTCATCCCTTCCGTTCCCTTGATCTGCGCCATCATCTCGTCCACCACGGCGCGGTACAACGCCGCCTGTTCCTCACTGAGATTCGCTCGAACCGTCATCTCCAACTTCTCCGGGAGATCCGCGATCACGGAGGGATCGGTCTTGACCCGTCGCAGCACAAAGGGGGACGTGACGGCTCGCAGTCTCGAGACGGCAAGTTGATCTTTTTCCCGCTCGATCGGTACGACAAACCTTTTGCGGAACATCTGCTCCGAGCCGAGTACCCCGCGATTGGCAAAATCGAGGATTGACCGCAGCTCGTCCAGTCGGTTCTCCACCGGCGTTCCGGTCAGAGCAACGCGATGATCCGCGGGGATGCTGCGAGCAGCTCTCGCCTGAGATGTCTTGGCGTTCTTGATGTGTTGAGCCTCGTCGAGCACTACGCGCCGCCAGTCGAGATCCTTGAGGGCCGCGACGTCGCGGGTCATGAGCGCGTAGGTGGTGATCACCAGGTCACTCTCACGAACTGCCTGTTCCAACTCCGCCCCGGTAGCGCGATCCGAACCGTGATGAACGTAGACGCGCAAGCTCGGCACGAATCGCGCCGATTCACGCTGCCAGTTTCCCACAACCGACATCGGGCACACCAAAAGGGTTGCTGTCTTGGACTTCTCGTGCGCAAGTAACGCCAACAGTTGCAGCGTCTTACCCAGACCCATGTCGTCGGCCAGTACCGCGCCGAGCCCGAGAGCACTCATGTACGCCAACCAGTCGAGACCGCGTCGTTGATACGGACGCAAAGTCGCGTTGACCGTCGACGGTACCGCGACCTGCCGCGGAGCTACCGACTGGTCGAGCAGTGCAGAGGCCCATCCGGTTGCCTTCACTTCTTCGACCGGCAGGTCTTTGAGGTCGTCGGCGATCAAATCCTTGATCAGATCGACAATCGCTCGGTCCCCGCTCGAGTGCCGCTGACTGACAAAACGAGCCGCGCGGGCCAGGACGTCTTTGTCCGCCTGAACCCACTCGCCGCGCAACTGGACCAGATCGGACTTCGCATCGACCAGTCGGGTCATTTCCTCGGCGGTGAGCACCTTGTCTCCGAGCGCCAATTCCCAATCGTATTCCAGCAATTGGTCCATACCGACCGTACGATTCTCCGCAACGATCGGAGACGCCGCCGAGGTCACCCGCACACGCAGGGATGGAGACACCACGTTCCAGGCACGCGGAAGCAGCAGCGTGATCCCTCGCTCTCGCAGGACTATCGCGCCGTGTCCGACCAGGTCCATCACGACAGGAGTGGGCAGCAACAGGTCGAGACTGTCCTCGTCGCGCGGCACGTCGCGAAAACGTGGGTAAGCCTTGATCGCCTCTTCGAGTTTGCGGCTGCCGAGCTGGATACGTTTGGGATCTGCCCGGTGCAGTCGAACACGTTCGGGCGCTTCACCTTCGGGACGCAAACACACGTGCAGACGCCACAGCGCATCGTCGTCGGGATCGGAATTGTCGTCGAGTTCAGGCTCGATCAGCCGCAGAACCAGGTCCGGCTCTCCGGCGGTGAACGTCGACCCCCATTCGGCGAGTCCCTCGGCCGCTCGTACCGACACGTCGTCGAAAGCGTCCCCGGACAACACGGCCTGCCACAGCGGGGTCTGCACCACCGGATGCGAGTCACCGAGAACACGACGGACGATCGGGTCCGTGAGTTCGTTCGTGATGTCTTCGATCGTCGCCCTCGGCGAGCCGACTGACCGCTGCACCGGCGGCATGGCCACTACCAATTCGCCGATCCAGGCGCGCTGGCGTTCCCCCACCGACAACTGCCACCGCGGCCACCAACTACCCTCGGCTCGCGTCAGCGCCGGCACCACCCGGCCGGCGCGCACCCAACGGTCGATTCCTCGCGCCACGTGCACGAGAAAGTGCAGGTCTCCCGCGATTCGCTGATCGTCGGCCTTGAACCGCAGCAGGAGAGCGACTGCGTCCGGCGGCGCCAACGCAACAGCTGCGTACTCACTCTGCAAAGGCCCGCCAGGCACGGGCGGCATAGCGACATTCACACGATGACGGAACTTACGATGCAGGACAGCACTGACCGGATCTCGCGGATCGTCGGTTCCGGCACCGTCGTGCCCGTCGACCCACAGTTTGAGCCCCGATCCCGGTGACCAGAGTCCATGCAGCATCCGACCATCCAATCAGGTGCCACCGACACCACTTCCCGCCTACCGGACAATAGGCTGGCAGGCATGACGACGGCATACGGCTTCACCGAGTACGGCGGACCCGACACACAGTCCTACTTCGACGTCACCCTGCCCCCGCCCGGTGCCGGCCAACTGCTGGTCTCGGTCCGCGCGGCGGGCGTCAACCCCGCTGACTGGAAAGTTCGCGCGGGTACTCGAAAAGATACCGTCCCGGTGACGCTGCCTGCGGTTCTGGGCCGCGAAGTGTCCGGTGTTGTCATCGGAGTAGGTCCGCGGGTCACCGAGTTCGAGGTCGGCGACGAAGTGTTCGGCGCTACCGCGACCGGCTTCGGCGGCTACGCCGCGTCGACATTGCTCAACGTCTCCTCGACAGCACACAAGCCGCCCACCGTGTCCTGGGCCGATGCCGCAGTGCTGACGGTTGCGGCAGGAACGGCCTTCGACGCACTCCACGATCTCGGTCTGAAACCCGGGGCGACACTCCTGCTGCTCGGCGCCGGCGGCGGCGTTGGTCGCAGCACGATCGCGCTTGCACTGGCGCGGAGTATCAACGTGATCGGTGTCGCGAGCGAGTCCAAGAGAACCGCGATCGAGGAAGCGGGAGCACGTTGGGTTGCGTCGGGGGACGGCTTCGCAGACGACGTGTCCGCGTTGTCCCCAGTCGGAGTGGACGCGGTTTTCGACCTGGTCGGCGGGGACACTCTCACTCGCGGCGCTGAGCTCGCCCGACCGGACGCGCCGATCCTGAGCATCGCCGATCCTCTGGCGGCGAGCCGACTCGGCGGCGGTGGTGTCGAACGCCGAAGAACTACAGCAGTATTCACGGAGGTCGCGGCGCTCGTGGCCGACGGGATCCTCGACCCGTCCGTGTCCGGGCGGTACCCATTCTCCCGCGCTGGGGAAGCGCTCGCTGCCGTCGAAGACGGCCATGCCGCCGGCAAAGTAGTGATCGAGTTCGGCTGACGAAGCGCTTCCACGAACTCCGCGCTCAATCAACTCCCCCATCAAACCTTCCATCGACGCGGCCTTGATACTCGCGTGCACATCGGGACAACGACTCAAGGCCGGATGCGAGTCCATGGAAGCTGTCAAGGACGGGCACGACAGGGCAGTCCTACCGCTCCACTGGACTGAAGTCTGGTGCCAACTCGATTTCTCCACCGCCACCGATGCTCGGCACCGACGACACTCGACGTGTGTCAACGTGACGCCTCTGCCGATCGGAGCGCAAGACCTTCCGACACAACTTCGCGCCAGGTTTCGACCGGCGCGGTCATGTCGAGTTCGAATTCGAAGCGTTCGACCATGTCTGCACTGATGTCGGCGACATCGACGTAGAACTGTTCGTACCACCGGCGTAGTTGATAGACAGGACCGTCCCCATCGCACAGTAGCGGATTCTCGATTCGGGTTTTGTTCTTCCAAATCTCGATGTCCTGTTCGAAGCCTTTGGTGATGTATCTCCCCATACTCTCGGCCATGTGCTCGCTGGCGCGCCGATCCAACAGCGGGGAGTGCTTGACGAGCACCCCGTAGATGAGAACAAAGCTGTCCAGGTCGATCGGATAGTGGCAGTTGATCAGGACCGACTCCATGTCGAATTGGTCGTAGTGATAGGTCAATTCGTCGATCATGAAAGCGGGGCCGTAGTAGGCGGCCTTCGACGTGTTGCCGATCAATTGCGGCGCGCCTCCAGCGGCAACCGGTCGAATATCCTCTCGTGCAAGACCGTTCATGTACTGCGCAGCAACATGCCCCTCGAAGACGTTCCGGAAGTGTGTTGGGAACGATCCGTGAACGTAGAAGAAGTGGGCCATATCCACGTTGTTGTCGATGAGTTCACGACAATTTGTCTGTACGACTATCTGCCTGAACCCCTTCCAATCGGTCCAATCGTCGGATGCAACTCCGGGAATTCGAGGAGGCGCGATCTCGGCCGGAGGCCTGTTGCCCTCCGGATCGTTGTAAACGAACAACATTCCGTCCTGGTCGAGAATGTTCCAGGAACGGGTTTTCGCAATCGGGGGCACTCGACGGGCATAAGGGATTTCAGTACACCGTCCGTTCCCACCCCAGCGCCAATCGTGAAACGGACAGGCGATCGAATTACCTTTGACCTCACCCTGACTCAAATCGCCGCCCATGTGACGGCAGTATGCATCCAAGACGGAAAGCTCGCCGTCCTCGCCTGCAAAAACGACGAGCTTCGTTCCGAAGGCACGGACCGAATGCGGCTTGCCGTCCTTGTACGGGGCGGACAAGCCCAGACAATGCCACCCCCGGGCGTATCGATCACGCGGTGCAACAGAGTCGATTTCACGGTATCCGTTGTTCTCGATGTGCTCCATGACCACAGTTAAGCGAAATCGCTTAACTGTGTCAAGGGTAGATTCCGTCGCATGGCTGTTGACTCACTTCTCTCCGCCGCCGAACGTGTGTTTGCCGAGCGAGGCGCTGACGTTTCGCTCAGAGACATCGCGATCGCCGCGGGCCAACGCAACAATTCCGCTGTGAACTACTACTTCGGCGACCGACAGGGTTTGATCGACGCGGTCGTACGTCGTCGCTTGGCGGCCGTGGAGGACTCGGCAACTCGTCTACTCGAGGCTGCCGAGACGAAAGACAACAGGCACTTGACCGGCATTCTGGTGGGTGCACTCCTGGAGGCAACCGAGCAGCAGGGGGCAACTCACTACTTCCGGTTCCTCGAGGTCATGCGCCACCAAGTCAAGATCTGGCCAGCCGACGAAGGATCCTCCTGGTCCACCATCACGCAGAATCTGTCCGAACAGCTAAGCGAAGGAACGGCATACGAACGTTCGAGCAGGATTTCGTCGATGGCCACGACGCTTTTTGCACTTCTTGCCGATTACGAGCGCTCCAAAGACGGCGAAGGGGTCCTGGCGTCGCTCGGACCAACGCCCGCTCAGATCGTGGAAATGGTCGTGGCACTACTTCAAGCGCCCATGCATCCGAGGTAGATCCCACAGGTGGCCGAATTCGGCTGATTCCTGTCGGCCCGCGATGGTTCAATCACGGTCTACGACGGGCGGGGGCACAGGTGGTTGCACGGTTATCTGCGATCCTGTCGACGCTCGCGCTCGTATGTCTCGTCGCGTCCTGCGGATGGTTCGGGGACGAGCGTCTCGAGTCGGCCCCGGGCAGCCCGACACGATCGGAGCTCGAATCGCTGCTGTCCCGGACCGCGATTGTCGACAACCGACCACATCCGGGTGGATACGAGCGCGGCTGCGGTAACGGCGAGGCTTGCGTCTTCGGCCCCGCTTGGTCCGACGACCAGGACGCACCAGGTGGCCACGACGGGTGCGATACCCGCAACAACGTTCTGGCCCATGATCTCTCGGACGTGGTATTCAAACCGGGAACACGTGACTGCGTCGTACTGTCGGGCGCGATGACCGACCCGTACTCCGGTGATCGCATCGAATTCGAACGCAGCCAGGCCAAGTCCGTTCAGATCGACCACGTCTTCCCACTCGCCGCGGCTTGGGACTTCGGCGCGAACTCCTGGACGCCCGCGCTTCGGATGAGGTTCGCGAACGACACGTCACTGAACCTGTTGGCCGTCAACGGCCCCGACAACCAGTCGAAAGGCGACAGCACGCCCGGTGAGTGGTTGCCGCCCAATCCTGCATACCGATGCTTTTACGCCGGCAAGTACTTGACCGTCGCGATTTCCTACGGCTTACCGGTCAGCCGGGCGGATCACTCGGTGTTGACAGAACTCGCCACTCGCTGTTGAGCTACCGGCCGTCCTTCACCACTCGACCGCTCTGAATGACGAGTGCGATGCGCTCACGATCGGCGAAGATGGACGGATCCGTCAACGGATTGCCGCGGAATGCAACGAGGTCGGCGAACTTGCCGACTTCGATGGTGCCGACCTCGTCGGCGATACCGAGAATGTCGGCGTTGATCCGGGTAGCGGAAACCAATGCGTCCATCGGGGTTTCGACCTTGGCGCGCAGGACTAGCTCCATTCCCCGGCCCGTTTGATCGGTACCGATGAGGTCCGATCCCAGTCCCACTCTGACGCCGGCATTTCGAGCAGCAAGAAGCCCGTCGATCTGACCCTGCATCATCTGGCCGATCCGAGCCGAAATCGATTCGGGTAGACCTGCTGACGCCGCGCTGTCCGAGAGTGCCTGCACCACAGCCAACGTCGGCACCAACGCGACGTCGTGCTCGGCCATCAACTTGGCAGTCTCGTCGTCGATACCTGAGCCGTGCTCGACGCATTTCGCGCCGGCAGTGACAGCGTTTCGGATTCCCTCGTTGTTGTGGGCATGCACCGTGACATAGGTACCGCGCGCATTGGCTTCCTCGACGGCAACTTCGATCTCGTCGACCGTGAACTGGGTATCGGTGAGCTTGTCATGAGTCGATACCACTCCCCCGGTAACACACAGTTTGAGGAAGTCCGCACCCCTGCGGAACGTCTCGCGAACGTTCTTTCGCATTTCGTGCGGACCGTCGGAAAGCAGAGACATACAACGTAATCCGGGGATGTCATGATCGGACCAGTCCGAAGTCGGCTCCCACTCGGCCGCCAGGTGTCCGTGTCCACCGGTCTGGCACTGGATCGGGCCGCACTGAATGATCCGCGGACCCGGAATCTTGCCCGAGGCGACAACTCCGGCGAGTCCACCGTCGATTCCGCCGCAGTCACGAACAGTGGTGAATCCCCCGTCGAGGGTCGATGCGCAGGTCGCGAACATGTCTGCAGCGAGTTCGGCTACCGAGATCTGACGCCGCAGGCTAGGTGCGAGATCGCTCGATCCACCGAGATGAACGTGTGCGTCGATGAGGCCGGGAGTGATTGTCAGCCCGGTGCAGTCCAGCACCTCCGCCCCCGCGGGCGGCGTTCCACCGAGTGCACTGATGCGGCCATCTTCCACGGCAACAGCGCAGTTCTCGATCGGGTCGGCGCCCGTGCCGTCGATGATCGTTGCACCGGTCAGCCATACGACAGACATATTGAATGTTCCTCCGACGTGTACCGATCGCCGGAAGATTCCGCCGACATACCGAATAGGGTTCGGTTAGTATGATGCATACCGGCTCCCGAAATCAAGGAGTTGTCATCAATCGATCAAGTCCGAGATTGCCGACGAATCCCTCACCAGGAGAATCGATGCCGCGTCCCACTCAGCCGATACTGTCCACGCGAAACATCACCGACGCGGCTCTGGATGCTGTCGACACAACCGGCGACTTCACCATGCCCGGGATCGCCAAGCAACTGAACGTGACTCCGTCTTCGCTCTACACACATATTTCGGGTCGATCCGAGATCGTCGAACTCATGCGCATCCGCGTGATGTCGTCGATCTCTGTCCCCCACCCACCCGCAGGATGGAGCGAACGGATCAGCGCGTGGGGGTGGGCATATCGCCGAGCTGCCGTCGAACATTGGCGCCTCATCCCGCTACTCATGACACGCAGCGTCCGCACCGAGGTGACTTTTGATATCGATACTGCACTGGTTCAAGCATTTTCGGACGGGGGGTTCGATTCGACCGATACGCGTCACGCAATTTCCACGCTGGACAGTCTGGTTCTCGGATCCGTCGTGAAACTCTCGACGCCGGATGTCGCGTGGACTCAATCCTCCAACCCGAGCGAGGTCACGCGTGAGGCCGCGAACCCACTGCGAACCGACGACACCTTCGACTTCGGCCTGCGAACGCTGATCGCTGGATGGATGGCCCAGTGCGTCGTCCGCCTGTATACCGAATCCCATTCGGATCTACCTGTCACTTCACGGTGAACGACCTCGTATGCCATCCAGTGGCTCCACCGGGAATCGGTGGAGTGCGCTCTTCCACCTGAACGTTCCCGTCCAAATCCGTCGCTCTGACCTGCACGGTGTGCAAACCTGAGCCTGCATCCCACATCCACGACCATTGACGCCAGGTGTCGATCGAGTACTCCTGCGCCAGTGTCGCCGGTTGCCATTCGCCGTTGTCGACGCGAACCTCGACCTTCTCGATCCCGCGATGCTGCGCCCAGGCCGTTCCCGCCACCAACACCTGGCCCGGCTCGATCGGCGCCAAAGCTGCCGGCGCCTCGATACGCGACGACGTCTTGATCGGTGCCTGCGCACCCCAACCGCGCTGGGTCCAATAGGCCTCGACCTTGTCGAAACGCGTGAGTTCCCACTCCGTCACCCACTTGGTGGCGGAGACGAAACCGTACAGGCCGGGAACTACCTGCCGAACGGGATAACCGTGCTCGAACGGCAACGGCTCACCGTTCATCGCCACGGCGAGAATCGCGTCACGGCCGTCGGTGACTATCTCGACCGGGGTGCCGACTGTGAAGCCGTCGACGCTGGTCGACAGGAGCATGTCGGCGTCGGGATGGACACCGACTTCGTCGAGCAGGTCCTTCATGGGATAACCGATCCACTTCGCGTTCCCGGCCAGAACGCCGCCCACCTCGTTGGAAACACACGTCAGCGTGATGACTCGCTCGATGGGCGTTCTCGCCACCAGATCGTCGAACGACAACGTCATCTCGCGGTCCACCATTCCGTGAATCCGCAGTTCCCACGAATCCGTCGTCAATTGCGGAACGAGGAGTGCAGTGTCGATTCGATAGAAGTCGTCGTTGGGCGTGATGTACGTCGACGCACCCGCAATCGCGATGTCCGCACCCGCCGGAATCGGCGGCGCCGGGTCAGCGGCGGTGGGCACGACAAAATCTTCACGATTCGCTACTGCTCCGGCGATTCTCTGCCCCACGAACTTCCCGGCGGCACCCGCTGCCGCAGCCACTGCCAACGCCGCACCTGCCAGCAGAAGGAACTGACGACGAGGCAACCACGAGTCGGCGACGCCAGGCGAGAGCGGCACCTCCAACTGTGTGATCAGCAGCCGCAGTGTTGCAACGCCCGCCACCACACCGACCAGTGTCGGGAACACGTACATCGCATCGGCAGTCGGGCGCTGCATCGCCGCATACACACCAACCGCGCCCAGAAGAACAAGGATGACACTGCCGATCGGGCGGCGTCGCCGTTCCAACAGCCCGGCCACCGCACCGAGCAGAACGATCAATATCGACATTCCGATGAACAGCGCCGGCTTGTCGTTGGTGCCGAAGGTGTCGATCGCGAACTCGCGAGCCCACGCCGGGGTTCGGTCGACGGTCGTTGCCCCAACGGCGTAGAAGGGCGACGCGTCCGGGTTGATCGGCAGCGCAACCAGTTCACCGACGCCCAGGACGACAGCCGCGGCCAACACTCCGGAGATCGCGTGAGCAGCCCATCTACGACGCGGTGGACGAGATTCGGTGCTCGGGTGCTCGTCGATGTTCTGTGTGACCATGTCGTCTCGGCTCTGTCGGTGCGAGTGGTGCTTCGATCGGATACCCGACATTCGGCGCTGCGGGACATCCGGATGGGTGCACTCGTCTATCAAGAACTACGCCGAACTCGCGATTAGAGTGGGGACAATGACCGTCGACCTCAACAAGGACACGCTCCTGTGCATGTCGCTCTCCGGGCGACCGAGCAACATCGGCACGAGGTTTCACAATTACCTCTACGAGGAATTGGGCCTGAACTTCGTCTACAAAGCCTTCACCACCGAAGACGTGCCAGCCGCGATCGGCGGCATCCGAGCACTCGGGATTCGAGGCTGCGGGGTGTCGATGCCGTTCAAGGAACAGGTCATCGAGCACATCGACGTCATGCACGATTCGGCCAGCGCCATCGACTCCGTGAACACGATCGTCAACGAGTCCGGAGTGCTGCACGCCTATAACACCGACTATCAGGCGGTGGCCGATCTGCTGCGTGACAACGACGTCGACACGAGCCTGTCCGTCGCTGTCGCCGGCAGCGGTGGCATGGCAAAAGCAGTCGTCGCCGCGGTGCGCGACACCGGATTCACCGACGTCACCGTGATCGCCCGCAACCAGCAAGTGGGGTCGTCGCTCGCGAAGCAGTACGGCTTCGACTGGCAGGCCGAACTCGGTGAGCTTCGTCCCGGTGTGCTGATCAACGCCACTCCGATCGGTATGTCCGGCGGTGCAGAAGCAGATGCATTGTCGTTCCCCGAACAAGCAGTGCGCGCCGCCGATGTCGTCTTCGACGTCGTCGCGATGCCTGCGAACACGCCACTGATCGCGTTGGCGACCGAACTCGGCAAGACGGCGATCACGGGAGCGTCGGTCATTGCCCTTCAGGCCGCCGAGCAGTTCGTGCTCTACACCGGCGTGCGTCCGAGCGCGGAGCAGATCCAGCGAGCGTCGGAATACTCACGGGTGTAGGAACCACGTCGCCGTGAACGAGACCGGGGAGACTCCACCTCAACAACTCGCGCGGAACTTCAACGAGTTGTTGCAAGAACTGCGCGTCGCGCTCTCTGGTGTTCAGATCCTGTTCGCCTTCTTGCTGGCCGTGGCATTCACCGAACGCTACGAGGAAGCGTCGGCGTACATCCGCGGCATCCACTTGGTGACGGTGATCCTTGTTGCCATCTCGTTCGGGTTCCTGATGGCACCCGCAGTCTGGCATCGCATGCTCTTCCGCCGTGGGCACCGCGAGAACATATTGCCCGTCGCCAACCGATTCGCCCTGTGCGGCATAGCCTTTCTCGCCGCCTCCATGACCGGCACGGTCCTGTTGATCGCCGAGGTCGCCGTCGGCGGAGTTGCCGCAAAGGTTTTGGCAGCGTGCGCCGCGATCATGTTCACGGCACTGTGGTTTCTCGTGCCGTCATTCATCGATCGCACCAAGAGCTGACTCAGGCTCCGGTGTCGACGGCGCGAGTGCTGTCGTTCGACCACTGTGACCACGAGCCCGGGAACAGCGTCGCGTCGTAACCGGCGATCGCGAGTGCCGCAATCTCATGCGCTGCAGTTACTCCGGATCCGCAGTACACCGCGACACTGTCTCCGGCGACCAGTCCGGCGAACCGCTCACGCAGGCGGGTCGCATCCAGGAACCGACCGTCGCCGGTGATGTTCTCCGCGGTCGGCGCGCTCACCGCACCGGGGATGTGCCCCGCGACGGGATCCATCGGCTCGACCTCGCCGCGGTACCGCTCCCCCGCTCGGGCGTCGAGAAGCACACCGCCCGCACGCGTCCAGTCGCCGACGCCGTCGATGTCGACCGTCGGCATGTTGCCGCCGGTGAAAGTCACGCTGCCCGGAGTGACCGACTCACCGATACCGGCCGCCAACGGCAGTCCCGCGGACTCCCAGGCCTGTAGCCCGCCGTCGAGCAGTCGGACATCCGAGAGCCCGGCCCACCGCAGCAGCCACCAACCACGGGCAGCGGCCGTGTTGCCGGTGGCGTCGTAAAGCACCACCGAATCACCGTCGTCGATTCCCCAACGATGCGCAGCGTCCTGCAGGTCTTCGAGACTCGGCAGCGGATGCCTTCCCTTGTCCGGCGACGACGGCGAAGCAAGTTCCTCGTCGAGGTTCACGAATACCGCGCCGAGAATATGGCCGTCGCGAAAATGCTGCTCGCCGTTCGAATCACCCAGCGCCCATCGGACATCGAGCAATCGCGGCGCAGCGCCGGCCTCGATGAGAGCGGACAGTTCTTCGACGTCGATCAGCACGGGAAGTGTCATGAGCCCATCCTGACACGACCACTCATGCAACCCCGAAGAAGGCACCGAGACCCACCAACAACACTCCCGTCACCACGTCGATTCGCTTGCCGACGCCAGGACGACGCAGCTTCTTGCCGGCTCCGGCCGCCAACACCACCACGATCGCCCACCACAGTGCCGCGGCGACCACCGTCGCGCCCGCCAACATCAACGTGCGCAGCCCTGCGCCTTCACCCGGCTCGATGAATTGCGGGAGTAGCCCGAGAAAGAACAACAGCGCCTTCGGGTTCAGCAGGTTCGAGAGGAAGCCGTAGCGAAATGCCGTGGTGACCGCGATCGGTTCTTTCGCTGCCGGAATTCCCTCGTCCGAGGCTCGGGCTTTGAAAGCACTTCGAATCGCGGAGATGCCGAGCCAGGTCAGATATGCCGCCCCGGCGTATGTGAGCGCAGAGAGCAACTGTGGCCGTGTCGCCACAAGTGCGGAGAGACCCAGTGACGCGGCAGCGGTGTGAACGAAGAGCCCGGAAATCACACCGGCGGCCACCACCGCGCCGGTCCGACGATCTGCCAGAGAATGACGCAGGATCAGGACAAAATCCGGTCCCGGCGTGAACAGGACGATGGATAGCAGGGAGCCGAAAGCGAGCCATTGACCGACACTCATCCGAAATACCTCACACCCGAGCTGATTCGAGACACATGTTCATGCCAGGAGTGTGCAACTGGATCCGGGAAGTTCAAAACGACTCCGGATATAGTTCGGCAGATGACGAAGAATGAGCCTCTGGATCCGGTGGACTGGAAGATTTTGGCCGAATTGCAGAACGACGCGTCGATCACCAACAAGGTGTTGGCCGATCGAGTCGGCTTGGCGACGTCCTCGTGCCACGAGCGCGTACGACGCCTACGTGCCAACGGAACGATCAGCGGTATCCACGCGGTTGTCGATCCGGCAGCCGTTGGCCGGTCGATGCAGGCGATCATCGCCGTTCAACTGCGACCACACCGCCGCGACCTCGTCGACCGGTTCACCGCCGACGCCCTAGCACTGCCGGAAACGCTTGCGCTCTTCAACGTCTCGGGGCCTGAGGATTTCTTCCTCCACGTCGCGGTCCGTGACAGTGCTCATCTACAGCGAGTATTGATCGACCACCTCGCCGCACATCCCGAGGTCTGGCACGCCCAAACGCACCTCATCTACGGCAAAGCGGTCACCTCACCCATCCGACCGGACAGGTAAATCGGGTCTGGGGCGGGTCGGGCAGAATCACTGACCATGTCGGACTCCACAGATACCACCGAACCGGAAGCCGTTCGCAGCAACTCGCAACCGATGAGCGCAGGCATCGTCACGGCCCTCGTCGGCTTCACCAGTTCGTTCGCGGTGGTGCTCACCGGCCTCGCGGCTGTCGGTGCGGACGCAACCGAGGCGGCGTCCGGACTGCTGGTTCTGTGTGTGACCCAAGCGTTGGGAATGCTCTGGCTCTCACGCCGGTATCGGATGCCGATCACCCTGGCCTGGTCGACGCCCGGTGCCGCTCTGCTCGCCGGCGCCGGAGCGGTCGAGGGTGGGTGGCCGGCCGCGGTCGGAGCATTCATCGTCGTCGGAATCGCGATCGTGCTGACCGGACTGTGGCCGACGCTCGGAAGGATCATCTCGGCAATCCCGACGCCCCTCGCGCAAGCGATGCTCGCCGGGGTTCTGATGCCGTTGTGCCTGGCGCCGATCATCGCCGTCCGGGACGCACCGGCAGCGGTCGCGCCCGTCATCCTGGTTTGGCTTGCCGCGCAGCGCTTCTCCAAGCGATGGGCGGTTCCGCTCGCGTTTCTCACAGCAGCGGTCGTGATCGGGATCAGCCTCGTCACGTCGGATCGAGTGCTCGACGCCGGCGCCATGATTCCCCGCATCGATCTCACCGCGCCGTCGTGGACCTGGCAGGCAATGATCGGCATTGCGATTCCCCTCTACATCGTCACGATGGCTTCGCAGAACATTCCCGGTGTGGCCGTGATGAATTCGTTCGGCTACACCGTTCCCTGGCGGCCGTCGATGATCGTGACGGGTATCGGCACCATCGTCGGCGCACCGGCCGGTGGCCATGCGATCAACCTCGCGGCGATCAGCGCGGCCCTGGCCGCCGCCCCCACCGCACATCCGGATCCCAAACGTCGATGGATCGCTGCCTTCACCGCAGGCTGGGCGTATCTCGTTCTCGCTGCCGGCGCGGCCGCGGTGGCCGCTCTGGTAGCCGCCGCACCGGCCGGAGTCGTGGAAACTGTTGCCGGACTGGCGCTCCTGGCAACGCTTGCCGGCGCCCTCACGTCGGCGCTGAGCGAGGCGAGTGAACGTGAAGGCGCCGTGGTCACGTTTCTGATCGCCGCATCCGGGGTCAGTATCCTGGGAATCGGTTCGGCATTCTGGGCACTGTTGGTGGGGCTGATCGTGCGTGCAGTCCTACAGCGCACCACCCTGCCCTCACTCTCGCGAAAGTCCTCACTACAGTCGAAGCCGTGAGCACAGCGCAGACGCCCCCGTCGATCAGCGAGTTTCCCGTTCTCTGGCCCGTCCCGACGCGGTGGGACGACAACGATCACTACGGCCACGTCAACAACGTGACCTACTACTCGTACTTCGACACCGCGGTCAACGCCTGGCTGATGTCTTCCACTGGAACCGACATCCGCAATCTGCCTGCCATCGGCGTCGTCGCCGAGACGTCGTGCCGGTACCTGAGCGAACTGTCGTTCCCCGAGCAGTTGCAGGTGGGTATCTCCGTCGAGAAGCTGGGCACCAAGAGCATCGTCTACGCCCTGGCGATATTCCACGAGGTCGAAAACGGCCATTGGGAACCTGCCGCGACTGGTCGCTTCGTGCACGTCTACGTCGATGCCGACACCCGTAAGCCGGTGGAGATCCCGGCTGCGATCAGATCAGCAGCCGGGACCTTGACCGAAAACTAGCTCAGACCGAGCTGACCTGCCGTCAAGACGGCGCGTGCAACGATTCCGTCGATCAGCGCGACCGTCGGGCCGCCGTGCTCGGCCTTGTTACGCGGATCGTCGAGAATGCGTCGCAGCACACCCTCGGCGATGATCGAGAGCTTCCACAGAGCGAGTACGTGCCAATATCCGACCGCTGACACGTCGCGGCCAGTCGCCTCGACGTAGGCATCGACCAGCTCGTCGCGGTTCGGGAAGCCTTCCAGCGTGGACGCCATGAACGGACCGGCAACTTTGTCACCGGCTTCCGGCCAGTACGCGAGTAGAGCACCGAGATCCGCGAGCGGTTCCCCCAACGTGCACAACTCCCAGTCGACGACGGCAACGATGCGCCCCTCGACCGGGTCGGTGATGACGTTGTTGAGGTGGAAGTCGCCGTGAACCAAGGTCACTTCGTTCTGTTCCGGAATGTTTCGGTGCAGAATCTCGGCCAACCGGTCAACGTCAGGAACATCGCGGGTCTTCGACTTCTCCCACTGCGCCGACCACCGTTTGAGCTGACGCTCGGCAAAGGGCTTGCGGCTGGCCAGATCGTCGAGGCCGGTCTCTTCCAGGTCAACCCCGTGGATGCTTGCGAGGGTTTTCGGCATCGCCAATCCAACCGCGCGACGCTCGTCCTCGGTCAACTTCTGAGCCACTGGAACGCCGTCGATCACAACGCCGTCGATGTAGCTCATGAGGACCAGCGGAGCGTCCGTGATCTCCGGATCTTCCGTGATGCCGAGGATCTTCGGAACCGGCACTTTGGTTCCCTGGAGCGAGGACAGGATGCGGTGCTCGCGAACGACGTCGTGCGCGGACGCCAACAACGTGCCGAGTGGAGGCCTGCGCAGTACCCACCGTCCTCCGCCCGCATCCGTCACGGAGTAGGTCAGGTTCGATTGCCCGTTACCGATCCTCTCGAAAGTCAGTGGTGTCGTGGCGCCGACCCCCAGTTCGGCGATCCACGCGGAAACAGCTTCTTCGTTCAAACCGACTGCAGTCACCGCACCGATGCTAGCGGTTGAATTCCGATCGGTTGGCCGTACCGACACGTTTGTTACTCGCCAGTTCGCAGTTCCGGTCCTGATACGGCAGTGGAAATACTTGCGGATTTCCCAATCAGGGGGATCCTGATGGTAGAGCGACAACTGCATACAACACATCGGGATTGTGCGGCGTACTCACGAGGCGCGCCGGGCATGAGCAGAAACCGAGGTGAGCGAAGATGATCGACAACCTCGATTATCCGGTCCAACTCATCCAACCGAACGGCGCACGAGTGTGCCGTCCCGAATTCGACCGCCTGATAACAGACATCGGGTCTGACGAACTGCTGTCGTTGTATCGCGATCTCGTCGTGAGTCGCCGAATCGACACCGAAGCTGTTGCCCTGCAGCGTCAAGGCGAAATAGGTTTGTGGGCTCCGATGCTGGGCCAAGAAGCCGCCCAGGTCGGTTCCGCGAGAGCGCTCGCCCCAGACGACTTCGCGTTCACCAGCTACCGCGAACATGCCGTCGCGTACTGCCGGGGAGTTCCCCCCGAATTGCTGACCACCATGTGGCGAGGAATCTCCCATTCCGGTTGGGTTCCAGAACAATTCAACGTCACCAATCCGGCGATCGTCGTCGGCTCCCAAGGGCTGCACGCCACCGGATACGCACTCGGCGCACACCTGGACGGCGCCGAGATCGCAACGATCGCGTACTTCGGCGACGGCGCCACAAGTCAGGGCGACATCGCCGAGGCGATGGGATTTGCCGCCAGTTTCCGTGTCGGCGTTGTCTTCTTCTGCCAGAACAACCAGTGGGCCATCAGTGAACCGGTATCCCTCCAGTCACGCACGCCCATCTCACATCGGGCGATCGGTTACGGCATCCCCGCGATCCGCGTCGACGGCAACGACGTCCTCGCCGTTCTCGCAGTCACGCGCTCGGCGCTCAATCGCGCACGCGAAGGCAGCGGCCCGACGTTCATCGAGGCGATCACCTGCCGAATGGGCCCGCACACGACGTCCGACGATCCGAGCAGGTACCGCGCCGATACCGACATGTCGGAGTGGAGAAGCCGCGATCCGCTCGAGCGAATGCGCCTGTTCCTCGGCCGTCGCGATCTTCTCGGAGAAAACGAACTCAGCACCATCGCGGCGGCGGCCGACGACGTCGCAGCTGGACTGCGACGCGCAACCATCGCGCTCGCCGATCCACCCCCGTCAGCGCTCTTCGATCACGTCTACGCCGAGGCACACCCACTGATCGACGTTGAACGCGAAGAGCATCGCGCGTATCTCCGCAGCATGGAAGGGGCTTCGTCATGACCGTCATGAATCTGGTGACAGCGCTCAACACCGGCCTGCGACGCGCACTCGAAGACGATCGTCGCGTTGTCATCATGGGAGAGGACGTGGGCCGTCTCGGCGGTGTATTCCGGGTTACCGACGCCCTGCAGAAGGACTTCGGCGATACTCGGGTGATCGACATGCCCCTCGCCGAATCAGGGATCGTGGGAACAGCTTTCGGTCTTGCCTTGCGCGGATATCGGCCTGTCTGCGAAATCCAGTTCGACGGGTTTGTCTACCCGGCTTTCGATCAGATCGTCTCGCAGGTGGCCAAGATCCACTACCGCACCCGAGGCGCTGCCTCTGCGCCACTGACGATTCGCATTCCCAGTGGCGGCGGAATCGGTGCGGTGGAACATCATTCGGAGTCGCCGGAAGCGTACTTCGCTCACACCGCGGGACTGCGGGTGGTGTACCCGAGCAATCCGATCGACGGCTTTCACATGATCCGCCAATCCATTGCGGCCGACGACCCGGTGATATTCCTCGAACCCAAACGGCGCTACTGGGATACCGCCGACGTGAATACCGATGCCGCGCCCGAGCTTCCGCTTCACCGTGCCCGCGTCGCTCGCCCTGGAGACGACGCGACAGTAGTTGCGTACGGATCCATGGTCGCCACCGCGCTCGACGCCGCGCGGATCGCCGAAGAAGAAGGCCACGATCTGGAGGTCGTGGATCTGCGTTCACTCTCCCCCATCGACTTCGACACGATCGAGGCGTCGGTGAACAAGACAGGACGGCTGGTCGTCGTCCACGAGGCGCCGAAGTTTCTCGGCGTCGGCGCCGAAATCGCAGCACACGTCGCGGAACACTGCTTCTATCAGCTCGAGTCACCGATCCTGCGGGTCACCGGATTCGACATCCCCTACCCGCCCGCCAAGCTCGAGCGATTTCACCTTCCGGACGCCGACCGGATCCTCGCAGCACTCGACCGGACGCTGGCAGCATGAGTACCGGGCACGAATTCCGGTTGCCGGATCTCGGCGAGGGCCTGACGTCCGCCGATCTGGTCGAGTGGACGGTCGGCGTCGGCGACACGGTGGCACTCAATCAAGTTCTCGCCCAGGTAGAGACAGCCAAAGCTCTCGTCGAACTGCCGTCGCCCTACGTCGGCGTTGTCAGAGAACTCCTCGTCGAACCTGGCTCTACCGTCCCGGTCGGCACTCCGATCATCCGAATCGAGGAGCCTGCAGATTCACCGTCTCCAAGTGATTCACAGTCTCCGAGTGTGCTTGTCGGATACGGACCCGCGGCCGAGAGACCGAGCCGACGACGGAACAGGGTTACGCCACACTCGCAAACCGCGGCGAGTACCGAGCGTCGGCCCGCAACACCCTCGGCGCGGCGCGCGGCCCGCGAAGCCGGCATCGACCTGAGCGAAATCACCGGAAGTGGATTCGACGGTGCCGTCACGGCAGCGGACGTCGCAGACGCGCTTCGCGTGAAGGCCGCGTCGAATGAAGCTCCGCGGCCGGCCGGATCCGGTATACAGAAACAGCCGGTCTCGTCCGGCATGCGGAAACAGATGGCGTCGGCGATGGTTGCCAGTGCCCGCGCCCCGCAAGCCAGCGTCTTCCTCACCGCCGATGTCACGCCTTCGATGGAACTACTCGGCAGGCTCCGTCCCTCGGACGCATTCACCGGACTTTCTCTCACTCCGCTGACTCTCGCGGCCAAGGCCTTGGTTACGGCGATCTCGTCGCACCCGATGGTGAACGCGCATTGGGACGAGGCCCGCGGCGACGCCGTCATCGACGATCACGTGAATCTCGGCATCGCCGTCGCCTCCGAACGTGGACTGTCCGTGCCCAACATCAAAAGCGCCGAGACGCTGAGCCTGGTCCAACTTGCACGCGCGGTGACCGAACTGACCGTCGCTGCCCGCGCGGGAGTGACCGATGTCCATCACCTGACCGGTGGCACCGTCACGATCACCAATGTCGGAGTCTTCGGCGTCGACGGGGGCATTCCGCTCCTCAATCCGGGAGAAGCCGTCATCCTTTGCCTGGGCACAGTGAGCGAGCGTCCCTGGGTAATCGAGCGCAAGATCGAAGCGCGGAGCGTCGCGACACTGACGTTGACGTTCGACCACCGGATACTCGATGGTGAGCAGGCCGCGAGATTCCTCTCATTTGTCGCACAGATGCTCGCGGACCCGGACCTGTTGCTGTCTCACCTGTAAAAAGGAACGAGTGAGCGTCAACCCCACCGACCGAGTAGTCCCCACCTCCGCCCTGGTACGCGCCCGGGCCGGCATCTTCGGCATCTTCGGCATCAACGGATTTCTGCTCGCGATGTGGGTCGTCCACATTCCGTCCATCGAACACCGTGTGGGAATCAGTCACTCGACGCTCGGCTCACTGCTTCTCCTTCTTGCTGTCGGAGCCATTGCCGGTATGCAATTGAGCGGTCCGCTCGCCGACCGATACGGCAGCCGGCGCATGGTCATCCTGGCGGGTAGCGGGCTGGCATTCGCCACTCTCGGCCCGGGATTTGCCACGAACACCTGGCAACTGGGCGCGGCACTTGTTGTATTCGGCTTCGCGAACGGCGCGTTGGACGTGTCGATGAACTCGCAGGCTGTCGAGGCCGAACAGTTGTACCGGCGCCCGATCATGGCGGCCTTTCACGGCATGTTCTCGGTCGGCGGCGTATTGGGGTCCGTCATCGGATTCGGCACTCTCGCACTGGATCTTCCGCCGTACGTCACGCTCAGCATCGCGTCGGCAATCGGCTTGCTCGCGGTCTGGTTGTGCTCGCGACCCCTGCTCCCTCACGTCGACGTGCATGCCGAAACCGCGTCGACTACCGGAAAGACACACGGCAGATTCTCGGCTCGCGTACTAGCCCTCGGAACCCTCGCCTTTGTTCTGATGCTGGCCGAGGGAGTGGCAAACGACTGGAGCGCACTGCAGGTCAAGGAAGATCTGGGTGTCTCGAATGCCGTTGCTGCACTGTCGTTCGGTGCATTTTCCGCCATGATGACCGTCGGCCGATTCACCGCGGATCGGATCAGCGCGGCAGTCGGCCCGGTGGCAGTGGTTCGCTACGGTGCGTTGCTCTCGTCCATCGGAATGCTGACCGTCGTGGTGTCGGGCTGGCTACCGCTCACGTTGCTCGGTTGGGCACTGTTCGGTGCCGGCCTGTCGGGATGCATTCCGCAGATCTTCACCACGGCGGGAAATCTGGGCTCAGGTTCGGCCGGCACCAACATGTCTCGCGTCGTCGGCATGGGATACATCGGATTCCTCGCCGGTCCGGCAACCATCGGCTGGGTCACCACGCTTGTGCCTCTCACCACAGCAATGTTGATCCCGTTTGCATGCGTCCTGGTCGCAGCGGCTTGTGCGGGTGTCGTTCGGCGCGATTCTCCGACCGCCTACAGACCTCACAGCTGATCCTCACGATCGGCACAGACTCAACAGGGATGCTGGTACTCGTGACCGTCTCGACCTCCACCCAGCACCCCGCTCCCTCCACAACCACTCGCTTCCTCGTCCTTGCTGCGATCGCCGTCGTAGCGCTGGGCGTCTTGTATTTCGTGCGACCCACCTCGCCTGGGGTGAGCGTCCCCGAACAGGTGCGCGCACTTGCCGAGTGGACGGTAGGCCGATTCGACGTCACCGCTGTACTCGCAGCCACTACTGCTCTGGCCGTCGTCTCGATGGTCCGCGGACTGCCATACGGCATCGGCGCGATCCTGCTCCTCGGAATGGGCGCCAATCTCACCAACGCGGCGTTCGGCTCCTGGCTCCCCGATGTGCCCCAGGACCTGTTGCCCAGCGGTCACGTCGCAGCGGCGACCGCGCTGTACTGCTCGGCGATCTTGATCTCCGCCCCGCAGTGGCGTCCGGTGGTCGCCGGTCTCGGATTCGTGGGGGTTGCTGCGATCGGTGCCAGCGCACTGGCCGCCGAGTTGAGCGGCCTTTTCGGAGTGATAGCTGGCGTTCTGATCGCTCTGGTATGGGCCTGTGCTGCAGCCATTTTGATGGCACGATCGCCCATCGCCGCGAAACGTGAAGCGCTACGCCCGGATACGGCAGCAATCGCGTTCTCAAGGCACCGGAGCATCCGACTTTAGTCCTAAATCTTTGTGATTCAGAGATTCTCGCCGTTAAGCCCTCCCGCGACGGCGGGGCATGACGTATGTTCTGAAATGTCCGAATCAAGTAGTTCCACAGCGAAGGAGTCTTTACCGTGAGCCTCGAAGATCTGAACCCGCTCGAACTGATCCAGAAGTT
Source organism: Rhodococcus sp. ARP2 (assembly GCF_001029585.1). Taxonomy (NCBI): domain Bacteria; kingdom Bacillati; phylum Actinomycetota; class Actinomycetes; order Mycobacteriales; family Nocardiaceae; genus Rhodococcus; species Rhodococcus sp. ARP2. The sequence continues at coordinate 92,112 of NZ_LEKE01000058.1, forward strand.
GATCGAACTACTTTCCGGCTTCTCTTCCGACCCCGAAACCCCCGAGGTCCCGTAAAACGTCGCCAGAGGCGCCTGTTCCGAGTTTCGTCTCGGACCAGGCGCCTTTGTCGTTTCAGCACAAGAAGCCGTTTCGACACAGGGACACGAAAAAGGCGCCCACCCGTGGTTACGAGTGGACGCCCTTCCGAGCTCGAGCGCTACAGCGCCTTGAGCTCCTCGGTTACTTCGGAGACCGACTTCTTGGCATCACCGAAGAGCATCGAGGTGCCCTCGGCGAAGAAGAGCGGGTTCTCGATACCGGCGAAACCGGAGTTCATCGAACGCTTGAGCACGATGACCGACTTCGACTGGTCGACGTTGAGGATCGGCATTCCGTGAATCGGTGAGCTCGGATCGTTGCGCGCCGCCGGGTTGGTGACGTCGTTCGCGCCGATCACCAAGGTGACATCGGTACGAGAGAACTCGTCGTTGATGTCGTCCATTTCCTTCATCGCGTCGTACGAGACATCCGCCTCTGCGAGAAGAACGTTCATGTGACCGGGCATACGGCCGGCGACCGGGTGGATGGCGTACTTGACCTCGACGCCCTTCGACTCGAGCAACTTCGCCATGTCCTTGACGGCGTGCTGAGCCTGCGCGACCGCAAGTCCGTATCCCGGTACGACGATGACCTGGTTGGCGTAGGCCATCTGGATAGCCGCGTCGGCGGCCGAGGTCGCCTTTGCCGTGCGCACGACACCGTCGGAGGATGCAGCTTCGCCGCCGCCGCCACCGAAACCGCCGGCGACGATGGCCGGGATGGACCGGTTCATGGCCTTGGCCATGAGGTTGGTCAAGATGGTGCCCGAAGCACCCACGATCATGCCGGCGACGATCATCGCCTGGTTGTTGAGCGCCAAACCTGCAGCAGCAGCTGACAAACCGGTCAGAGCGTTGAGCAGCGAGATGACGACGGGCATGTCCGCGCCGCCGATGGGCAGCACGACCATCAGTCCGAGGATGCCCGAAAGCACGAGGACGCCGACGATCCACAGTGAGCTGGTCGGGCCTTCCGGCGAGATCGCCTTGATGCCGATGATCACCGAGAACGCGACTGCGGCAATGAGCAGCAGCGCATTGAGCGGCTGCTGGAGCTTACCGATTCCGATCGGACGACCAGGCAGAGTTTCCTGCAGCTTCAGGAACGCGATCACGCTGCCCCAGAAGGAGATCGATCCGATCACGGCAGCAAAGAGCGAAGCGATGACGATGTGCACCGTCGGCGACTCGCCGTGCTGGAATGCGGTGAATCCGTCCGAGTCCAGGAATTCCGCGTACGCGATCAACGCGACGGTGCCACCACCCACGCCGTTGAAGAGCGCGACCAACTGCGGCATGGCCGTCATCTTGGTGCGGAGCGCCGGCGGGACACCGAGCACGACACCGATGACCAGGCCGGCAGCGATGAGGATCCAGTTACCCATCTCCGCATCCCGAATGGAGATCAGAGTTGCAACGACGGCGATGAGCATGCCGACCGCGGCGATCTGGTTGCCGCGGACTGCGGTCTTCGGGCCGGTAAGACCCATGAGGCCGTAGATGAACATCGAGAACGCGACAATGTAGAGCGCATTGACCAGGTATTCCATTACTGGTCACCATCCTTCGACACAGACTTGGCGGCCGGCTTGGCCTTGAACATCGCCAACATGCGGTCCGTGACCACAAACCCACCGACAACGTTCACGGTTCCGAAGACGAGCGCGACGAACAAGATGATCTGCAACCCGATCGACGGATCGTGCACCTTGCCCAGGACGACCAACGCACCCAGGACGACGATGCCGTGGATGGCGTTCGTGCCTGACATCAGCGGGGTGTGCAGGGTGTTCGGAACTTTGGAGATCACAGCGAAACCGACGAACCCGGACAACACCAGGATCGCGATGTTCGCCAGAAGTGATGTGTACATCAGGCGCCCTTCTCTTCACGGGTGACGCACGCACCGGCCAGAACCTCGTCGGAGAAATCAGGCGCCAATGCACCTTCCACCAACATCAGTTCGATCAGCGCGGAAATGTTCTTCGAGTACAACTCGGACGCATGCTCAGGCATCGACGCCGGCAAATTCAACGGAGAGCAAATGGTCACGCCGTGCTTGACGACGGTTTGACCCGGCTCGGTCAGCTCGCAGTTACCGCCGGTTTCACCCGCGAGGTCGACCACGACACTGCCCGGCTTCATGCCTTCGACCGCGGCAGCGGTGACCAGGCGCGGCGCCGGACGACCCGGAACCAGAGCAGTGGTGATCACAACGTCGAAGCCCTTGATCGCATCTTCGAGTGCCTGCTGCTGCTTCGCTCGCTCGTCGTCGGTCAACTCGCGGGCGTATCCACCCTCACCCGCCGCGTCGATTCCGAGGTCGAGCCACTGTGCACCCACCGAACGCACCTGGTCGGCGACCTCAGGACGCACGTCGTACCCGGTAGCGCGGCCACCGAGGCGCTTGGCTGTCGCCAGCGCCTGCAGACCTGCCACACCCACTCCGAGCACCAGAACGGTCGCAGGCTTCACCGTGCCTGCAGCGGTGGTGAGCATCGGGAAGAACCGCGTCGACTCCGATGCTGCCAACAGAACAGCCTTGTACCCGGACACGTTCGCCTGCGAGGACAACGCGTCCATCACCTGCGCGCGGGAGATACGAGGAATCGCCTCCACTGCGTATCCCTCGATGCCGGCGGCCTTCAACTCGGCGATGCGGTTGTCCGCATTACGCGGATTCAGGAAACCGATGAGCTTCGCGCCGGTACTGATCCGGGCGATCTCTTCTGTCGACGGGGGCGCAACCTTGACCACGACGTCAGCAGTCCACGGATCGCCGATCTTCGCGCCGGCAGCGGTGTACAACTCGTCGGGAATCAACGCCCCGAGACCGGCCCCGGACTCGACGACCACGTCGACGCCCTTGCCGATCAAAGCGGACACAATTTTCGGCACCAATGCGACCCGACGCTCACCATCACTCGATTCTCGAGGGACGCCGACCGTCGGACGCACTTGTGCGCTCTTCGATGTTTCCATTTTCCATTACCTTCTGCGGTTGGTGGTTCGCCTGCTGCGACGAGCGGCAACCAGCATGTGATGAGCGGAAGATGACCCGCTTTTGGGTGAATGGTGACTGATAGTAGCCAGAGTTACCGCGGCGTAGGGAAACCGACGACGCACTTTCTCCATCTGAATCGAGTCCGAACAGTATGTTTGGACATACCCCAAGAAGCCTACTGTGAGGCCGATCACACTCGAATGGCGGGCTATTCCACTATTTGAAACGGCCGAAAGACGAAAAGGCATGAGAATGACGCGCCGAATAATCACCGTCGAGCGAGTTTACGAACCAGCTTCCGAATGTAACGCCGTCCGTCTCCTCGTCGACCGACTCTGGCCGCGCGGCGTCAAACGCGAAAACCTGCAGTACGCATCGCACCGGCATCGGATTCTCGACCCGTTGTTCTACTGACAGCAAGCAAGGACCTGCGATACAGCCACGCGCAGGTCCTTGCCGACTATCTCGCAGAATTACTCTGATGTCCTAGTATTTCACCGGAGGATCAACTGCTCACATATTGAGACCGCAACTTGTGCTTTACGAGCTTTCCTGTCGCGGTCCTAGGCAATTCGTCGGCAAAGTCGATGCTTCTCGGAGCTTTGAAATGTGCAACCTGGCTGCGAACGTATTCCAGCAATTCCTCGGCGACATGGGCACTCGGCTCGACTCCCTCCGCCAGTTGGACAACCGCCTTGACCTGTTCGCCCATTTCTTCATCGGGAACACCGATGACCGCCACGTCGAACACTTTCGGATGCAAGGTAAGGATGTTCTCAGACTCCTGCGGATAGATATTGACGCCACCAGAGATAATCGTGAATGCCGCACGATCGGTCAGATAAAGGAAACGCTCGGAGTCGATATAGCCGATATCTCCACTCGTTGTCCACGTCGGATGATCCGGATGCTGCGCGGCAGCCGTTTTCTCGGGGTCGTTGTGGTACCGGAATGGCAGAGTCTCCCGCTCCCAGAACACGGTACCGACCTCGCCGACCGGAAGATCACGCCCGGCGCCGTCACAGATGTGCACGATCCCCATCACTCCGTCACGACCGACGGAACCCGGATGCGCCAAGGCCTGCTCGCTGTTGATGAAGGTGGCGCCCGAACCCTCGGTCGAGGCGTAGTACTCGTGGATCACCGGCCCCCACCAGTCGATCATTGCCGTCTTCACTTCAGGCGGACAGGGAGCAGCAGCGTGAATGGCGACCTTCACCGTCGAAACGTCGTAACGATCGCGGGTCTCCTTCGGAAGTTTCAACATTCGAACGAACATCGTCGGCACCCACTGACTGTGCGTCACAGCGTGTTTACCGATCAACTCCAGCGCGGTTTCGGCTTCGAATGCATCCATCAAGATCACGGTTCCGCCGACCGAATTGATCACGCCACAAAAGCGCAGGGGCGCCGCATGATAGACCGGAGCCGGGCACAAATAGACTGTGTCGGAATCGAACCCGTACATCGGCGCGAACACCGCGGTGTACGGATCCATGGTGGTGTCCACCTCGCCCTCCGGAAGGTCTCCCTTGATCCCCTTCGGCCTCCCCGTGGTTCCTGACGAATACAGCATGTCAGCCCCACGTGGCTGCGAGTCGAGTGGATCGGCGGACTGAGCATCGACCGCATCCTCGTAGTCGTCGAAACCCTCGAGGGCGCCGCCGTACACCAATCGGTGACGCACGCGCGGAATCAGCTTCTCGTCCAACGGAACTGCTGTCGACGCCTGACCCGACGCCACCAGAATTGTCGCCTCGCAGTCGTCGACGATGTAGGCGGTCTCCGCAGCCGTGAGATGCCAGTTCACCGCAGTGATGTAGAGACCTGATCTCAATGCTGCCCAGTACACCTCGAACGCCCGGAGATCGTTGTTCGAGATGAGAGCGACGTGGTCCCCAGGCTTGGCACCGACACTTCGGAAGTATCGCGCCAACTGCGTCGACCGTTCGTCGAGTTCCCGATAGGTGATGGACTCACCCGTGGCCGGGCGAATGACGGCGGGCTTGTCCGGGGTGAACTGGACAAAATTTCCTGGAAACACGAAGACTCCTCTGTCGGTGACGACAACGCCGCGTGAGCCTGCTTCGGCGTCGACAATCCTGGTCTACCACAGGAACTCTGCCTCCCTCGGATGTTTGGCGACACCGACTCGAAGCATGGGAATGCCCGCTCACTTATCCGGCGCGACATACAGTGAGGAGAACCGCACCGTCCGAAACAGGAGATGTCCGCATGAGTGGTTGGCCCCAGGACGCAGTAGTCGACGCGTTGACCGAGGAATGGAAAGTCATCGACGCACTGCTTGCCGAACTCGACGGTGACCAGTGGTTGGCACCGTCCAACCTTCCGGGGTGGACGGTTCATGACATCGTGTCCCACCTGATCGGTACGGAATCACTGCTCGCGGGCATCAATCCGCCGTCGATCGACCTGGACGTGCACGCATTGCCTCACGTCCACAACGAGATTGCGGCGTTCAACGAGCGCTGGGTCGAAGGCCTGAGGCGGACGCCGCACGCGGACTTGTTGGCCCACTATCGCGATATCACCGCCACGCGAGCCGACGCTCTTCGCTCGATGACGGGCGCAGACTGGGACGCCGAGACACAAACACCGGTCGGTCTTGCGCCCTATGGCCGGTTCATGCGTATTCGGACCTTCGACTGTTGGATGCACGAACTCGACATCAGAGATGCAGTCGGCATTCCAGGCGAGGAAGGCGGATTGCGCGCGGAGACTGCATTCGGCGAAATCACCAGCGCGCTCGGATTTGTCGTCGGGAAACGAGGAAAGGCACCCGAGGGAGCACGGATCACTTTCGAACTCGAAGGGCCACTTGCCCGTTCACTTCACGTCTCGGTCGATGCGCGTGCAACGCTCGTCCCGGAGCTCGACGGTCCGGCGACCACGACCATCTCGATGAGCTCACCGCTCTTCACCCGGATTGCCGGTGGCCGCGTCCACGCGTCCGATCATCGAACCGACATCTCACTTCGCGGCGACACCACGGTGGGCGCACGCGTCGTCGACAATCTGGCGTTCACGATTTGAGAGCTGGGTGGGTAGGTCGCGAAGGTACTGAGAAGTGAAACTGTTTCTCTCGTCCTACCGTTTCGGCGACCACCGCGAGGCTTTTGTCGATCTTGTAGGCCGCGGCGCGCGCATAGCGGTGATCGCCGCGGCTGCAGATTCGTGGCCCGTCAATGCCCGCAGTTCGGCAGTGACAAGCGAATTGACCCCATTGCGGGCCGCGGGCTTCACGGCAGAGGAAGTTGACGTCCGAGGCTTCCTGGGGGCACCGGAAGCACTCGAAGTCCGGCTTCGCGAATTCGACTGCCTGTGGGTTCGCGGCGGAAACACGTTCGTCCTGCGAGCTCAGCTAGCCCGAAGCGGCGCAGATAGGGTCATCGAGATGCTGGTTCGTTCGGGCCTCGTGGCCTATGCGGGATACAGCGCGGGAGCGTGTCTGGCGACTCCGACTCTGATCGGGCTCGACGCATCGGACGACCCCGCTGAAGTCACGCCTACGTGCGGTATCGACCCGATCTGGTCCGGGCTCGCGCTGGTCGACTTCGCGATAGTGCCGCACGGCGGCGATTCGTTACTCGAAGATCCGCAGGTGACCGCGCGGACGGTCGCAGCGCTGACCACTGCTGGCGCGCAATTCACCGTGCTTACTGATCAAGAGGTGATAGTCGTCGACCGCTGATCTGACGCAGACGGTTGATCTTGACGCAGACTGGGCAGTCGACTCGGCCCGACTGGATCAGCCGTGCTCTGCCACCGCGGTTCCGGCTGCCGGCGACTGACGCTCTAGCCTCGTCCACGCAATCTCCCAGCGCTTGACCGAGACCTCGTCGGCGTCCTCGAGAAGGGCGTCGAGGAGCAGACGCGGATTTTCGCGCCATGCCAGTTCGGCGGCATGGACCTCCGCAGCCGAGAACAACCCGGACGCCTCGAGATCGCGAATCCACTCGCAGATCTCGCCCCGGTGGATCCGTGCGATGGTCTCGTATCCCAGACCTTCGTCAAGGAAGTCGTACGAAAAAATTGCGGCAAAGTAACTGTTCGACTCACGCTGCCCGAAAATCATGTGCGTTCCTTCCTCGAAGTTGTCCGACGAAGACTCGAAATCGAACCGTTGCGAAGCCGCGCCAAAGTTTTTTTGGCGAAGTTGTAACGCTTCTTCTATCCCCGACGATTCAAACGCTAACCCCCCAAGCGGGTCTTTGGGATCACGTCCGAGAAACGATCTGATGACCAAGGCAATACCCCTGGGGTTTCCGGGCGCTCACACCCTTCGTCGGCACGCAATCAGCGCACCGCTGACCTGCAATTTGCCCGTTTCAGGCCCTCCACTTAATCCATCCGAACAGACGACAAAAAACTTTGTGACGAGTCCCACATATTGAGATGTTTACGATCGCGATGCATATGTATCACCCAATGTGGGCACAAAAGTACGGGCAAATCGGCACGTACAGACCAGTTTTCTTCCTGATCCGACACGACCAAGGTCCCTTGAACAGTCGTCCAGTTGTAGTTGCGCTAAGTAACGTAACTCACGCCGGCAAGCGATATTGCGGACCGCCTGCCAGGTAGCGTGGCTCCACAGAACGCAGACGCGGCGCGCCGCAACCGGCCGCCCTTTCGAAACGGAGCCCGAAGATGACCGAGACAGTGGCGCACAACTCCGCGGAAACGCGCTTCGAGATCCGTGTCGACGGCGAACTGGCCGGTTTTGCCGAGTACTCGGACCATTCCGGTGTCCGTGATTTCCACCACACGGTGACGTACCCACAGTTTCGCGGGCGCGGGCTTGCCGCCATCGTGGTGCGTGAAGCGCTCGATCAGACCCGGAACGAGGGATTGAAGATCCTTCCGACGTGCTCATACGTCGAGAAGTTTGTTGCAGAGAACCCCGTTTACCAGGCATAACCGAACGAGGACGGTCCGCGAAAAATCACTCGCGGACCTGCAACCCCCGCTGCTAGCGTCGATGGTGCCGTCGTCGAAACTCTCGAAATCCTGGTCGGCACCATCTCGGGGAAGGAAAGAACGTGGTCGCCTCAGCAGATCGGCGCCCACCTGCATCCGAGGACGTAGTTACCCCCAGCTATCTCCCTCTCGTCCTCGTCAATCTCGCGACGCTGTTCTCGGCGATCGGCAACGGTATCGCCATCGTCGTACTCCCCTGGCTTGTTCTCGAACGAACCGGCAGGGCTACCGACGCGGCAATAGTTGCCGGCGCAGCAGCCATTCCGTTACTCGTGTCGAGCCTGTTCTCGGGGACATTCGTCGACAAATTCGGACGCCGTCGAACGTCGATGATTTCCGACGCTCTTTCGGCGATGTCCGTAGCGGCGATCCCGATCATCGCGGCCACCGCGGGCTTGACGATCCCGGTGATCGCGGCGTTGGCCGCGCTCGGTGCGGTGTTCGACCCCGCCGGAATGGCGGCGAGGGAGTCCATGCTGCCTGCAGCAACTCGGACAGCCAAGTGGAAGCTCGATCGCACCAACAGCGTGTATGAGGCCAATTTCAACGTCGCATATCTGATCGGCCCTGGCATCGGCGGTGTCCTGATCGCAACGATCGGGGCGGTGAACACGCTCTGGGTGACGGCGGCTGGTTTTGTGTTCTCGATCGTCGTGGTTGCCTTCATCCGCCTTCCTGGCGCCGGAGTCCCCGAACACGAACATCGTCCGAAATCGATCTGGCACGGCACACTCGACGGTCTTCGGTTCGTCTGGAACAACAAACTGCTGCGCACTCTGGCGCTGATCGACATGGCCGTCGTCGCGCTCTACATGCCGGTGGAGAGTGTCGTGTTCCCGGTGTACTTCACAGAGTTGGATCAACCGGCGCAACTCGGATCGGTGCTGATGGCATTGGCGATCGGCGGCATCATCGGCTCTCTCGCCTACGCTCCGCTGGCACCGATCATGTCCCGGCGACTGATCATGATTTTTGCCGTTGCCGTTCTCGGCATAGCGATGCTTGCCATGGCGCTTCTACCTCCGCTGTGGGTGATCCTCGTGCTCGCCGGACTGCAGGGGCTCGTCTACGGACCAGTCGGCCCGATCGCCAACTACGCCATGCAGACGCACAGCCCGGAGCACATGCGCGGACGCGTCGTCGGTGTCATGACGTCGACTGCCTACGCCGCCGGCCCGCTGGGTTACCTCGCGGTCGGCCCTCTGCTCGATCAACTCGGAATCGCGTCGACCTTTGTGGCCCTGTCGATTCCGATCATCCTGATCGCCGCAGTCTGTGCCTCCCTGCCGGTGCTTCGCGAACTGGATCGTCCGCGACACTCGACCGACGTCAGTTGAACCCCATCACGTCGTTGCCCCAGGCGACGCGCAGTCCGTGATCGGGGTCGCTGACGAGGGTGTCAGCCGAGTCGATCAACAGCGTCGACCGCTTCTCTTCCTCGTACGGCGCCCAGTGCTTCGAACCGTCGAGAGCTGCCGGCACGGCATGCCGCGCGAAGGCCAGCCATCGCCGTTGAATACGGCCGGCTACCTCCATCGCAGCCTTCCGTCCACCCAGCCAGAACGTGGGGTCGACGTTCAGTGTTCCGAAATTGCCGAATACATAGGGTAATTCGGTCGCGTGGCCCGCGCCGATCCGTGCGGCCTTGAGCATCGGCGTCGCGTGATCGAAGCGGTACACCCACGTAGGGGAATGCCTGCAGTGGGCGTCGGCGATCCACAGAGTCGGCATGCGAAACGCCGCGTCCCGCGACAGTGCCAGCGCGCCACTTGGTTTCGCGTGATCAGGGTAAGCCGACATGATCTCGGCAAGTTTGGTCGCGGAGATGTCTGGGTGATCATCCGCCAGCAGTTGCAGCATGGCCTCGACCGACTGCGCGCTCACCGGCATCAGCGGAGACTTCATGAACTTGAAGATCGACGCCTCGTCCTTGTTGGAACCGATGATCAGTGGGATTCGGTGCGCGTAACCCTTCTGGAAAGCCGCAACCGGGTAGTGCGGCACCAGATCACGATCGACAACGGGTGCCATCGCCAAAGTTCCCGGAATCCGGGTCGGAATTTCGTTGACCAGGTCATCGCTTGCCTTGACGAGCAGTTCCAGATCCGTGGTCAGCAGATCGCCTGCGTCTTCAGGGTCGATCGAGAGCAGTTCGAGAAACCGCTCCGCCACGGTCTTGGCGCGCTCGGCCCCGTAGACGGAGGTCGCGGGAGGACTCTGGGCAATCGCACGATGGAACAGACCTTCGGCGCTCGGACAGGTCATGAGCGTCGTGATGGATCCTGCGCCGGAGGACTCACCGAACACCGTCACCGCACTCGGGTCACCCCCGAAGGCGTCGATGTTGTCTCGAACCCATTCGAGTGCCGCAATCTGGTCTCGCAGACCACAGTTCGATTCGAAAACGGTATCCGCGGTGGAGAATCCAGACAGGTCCAGGAATCCGAGGGCACCGACGCGATAGTTGAAGGAGACGAGAACGACGTCACCGGTTTCAGCCAGATGACGGCCGTCGTAGATCGTTTGGGCGGCGGACCCGAGGCAGTAGGCGCCGCCGTGAATCCACACCATCACCGGTCGCGGCGTGCCGTCGGGGCGCGGGGCCCACACGTTGATCGACAAGCAGTCTTCGTCGATTTTGAAGGCCCGGTCGATCGGAACCGCCGGGCTCTGGCCCTGCGGCGCGATCGGCCCGAACTCACGACAGTCGCGCACCCCGTCCCAGGGCTCAGCGGGTTGCGGCGCGCGGAACCTCCGCGCACCCACCGGCGCTGCTGCGTATGGCATGCCCTTCCACGCGAATACTCCGCCATCCGGATACCCGCGGGCTTCTCCGCCGCGGGCACGGATCACGAGTGTTCCGTCCTCGCCGAGATTCGGTCGAACGTCGGTCTCCATGTCTGAATCCCCTCCCGACCCGCGCGTGTGGCAAACAAGACCAAACGTACCAACATAAGGCCGATGTGCGCCGACTACTCAACTGCCAGGTAGGCGCCGACGAAGCAGAGGCTCGGTGTTAAGGTCGCCTAGTTCTGACACGGGGTGCTCCGCATGGGCGGGGCTGAGAACACACCCGGGAACCTGATCAGGTAATGCTGACGAAGGGATGTCATGGCTACTACGCAGCCTGCATACAATTCTGCCGAAAACTCGGTGGCCACAGCGCCGTCGACGGATCGGTTCACCGATCGGCTCTGGGCCGAGACGAAGGTCCTCCGCGAGTCGATCGACTCACTGGAGTTCCTCGAACGCCTCGGCGACGGAACATTGCCTCTCGACGCGTTTCGCACGTACATCGAGCAGGACAAGCTTTATCTCGAGGGGTATTCGAAAGCGTTGTCCCTGGTCGCGGCCCACGCCCCGGATCCGCAGTCCGCGGGCTTCTGGTCGAATTCCGCGTCCACGGCAGCGACAGTGGAATCTGCGCTTCACGACGGACTTCTCACCGGTGGAATTCTTCCAGCGGGATCGGGAAGGCTCGAGCATTCGCAGGCCTGCCTGGGATACGTCTCGTATCTGACGGCGACTGCGGCAACTGCGCCTTACCCGGTCTCCGCAGCGGCAGTACTCCCCTGCTTCTGGATCTACGCCGAGGTCGGTCGCGATCTTGCCGCTTCAGCGCGCGCGGTACTCGACGCCGATCCGTCGCATCCGTACGCACAGTGGGTCACGACGTACGACGCACCCGAATTCCACGAGTCGGTGGCGCAGGCCCGCGTACTGGTCGATGCTGCGGCCGAAGCAGCCACCGAGACAGAGCGTGAGGCGATGAGTGAAGCATTCCGCATCGCCAGTCGCTACGAGTTGATGTTCTGGGATTCCGCACTCCACCAGCAGCCTTGGCCGGCGTCGTGATGTCGTTTGCGGCGCTACGCCGCACACTTGCCACGTCTGCCGCGATCGCAGCCGCATTCACAGTTCTGACCGGATGCGCCGCTGACACCGGCTCTTCCGACGGGACCATTCGGTTCGCACTCGACTGGACCCCGAACACGAACCACACCGGTTTGTACGTTGCACTCCAAGAGGGCTACTTCGAGGACGCCGGTCTGGACGTCTCGATCCTGCCGTACAACAACACCTCTCCCGACACCCTGGTCGACGCCGGCAACGCGGAGTTCGGCATCAGCACACAGAGTCAGGCCACGTTCGCCCGAGCGGCCGGCGCCGCCACTACGTCCGTCATCGCGCCACTTCAGCACCGCGCCACCGGCATCGGTGTGAAGGCGGATCGTGCGGACATCACGCGCCCGCGTGATCTCGACGGAAAGACGTACGCCGGGTTCGGTGATCCCGGCGAAGTCGAAACGCTGCAGCAGATCATCCGCAACGACGGCGGGACCGGGAACTTCACGACGGTCACGCTCGGTACGTCCGCGTACGAAGCCGTGTACTCGGGCCAGGCCGATTTCACGGTCTCCTACTTTGCGTGGGAAGGCCTCGAGGCGGAGCGAAACGGAACTCCGATGCGGTACTTCCAGTACACCGATTACGGCTTCCCCGATGCATATTCGATCGTGATCAACGGCAACCAGCAGTGGTTGAAGGACCATCCCGACGAGGCACGCAAGTTCGTCAAAGCCGTTCAACGCGGATATCAGACTGCTGCCGACAACCCGGACCAGGCCGCGCAGGATCTCATCGACGCGAACCCCGGAGCTTTCACCGACGAAGACCTCGTCCGTGACAGTCAGCGGATGCTCGCCGCCGACTACATGAAAGACGCCAACGGCGTCGTCGGTACGCAGAATCTCGAAACCTGGTCGGGTTATTCGGGATTCCTCTTCGACAACGGATTGCTCGCCGGACCCGACGGGAAGCCGCTGACCCAGAAGCCGGACTGGTCGGAGTACTTCACCAATGAGTATCTCGACGCGTCCTGACGTGAGCGGACGGCTGGTCTCGGCCATGCGGCGGGCGCTTCCCGCGCTCGCCGTGGTGGTGCTCCTCGTAGCGGCGTGGCAGATCTACGTCGAGATCAGTGGGATTCGGCCGCAAGTACTTCCGTCTCCGGGTCGCGTTCTGTCCCAGGGGTGGGACAACCGCGAGATCATCTCCGGCCACGCCTGGTCGACATTGCAGGTCACGTTGGTCGGCTTCACTGTTTCATTGGTGTTGGCCTGGATTCTTGCTGTCGTCGTGGACTTTTCACCGTGGTTGTCACGCGCGCTGGTACCACTTTTTGTCGTCTCGCAGACGCTGCCGATCATCGCCATCGCGCCGCTGATGATCATCTGGTTCGGCTTCGGGTTGTTGCCGAAGGTGTTGGTGATCGCGCTTGCGACGTTCTTCCCCATGACCATCGGACTCATCGAGGGATTTGCCGCGGCCGACCGTGAAGCGGGCGCTCTCCTGCGCAGTATGGGCAGCACTCGCTGGCAGGAGTTCCGATACGTCCGCCTTCCTTCGGCGATTCCGCGATTCTTCACCGCCCTGCGTATCGGTATCACTTACGCGGTCGTGGGCGCGGTGTTCTCCGAATACGTCGGCGCTACTTCCGGTTTGGGCATTTACATGAGCACCCAGAAGAACTCCTTCCGCACCGACCTGGTGTTGGCGGCCGTACTGGTGACCGCGTTGATCAGCGTCACGCTGTACTTGCTGACGTTCGCCATCGAGCGCATCGTTGCACCATGGGCGATGAACGAAAGGTCGCGGACATGACTGACCCGATGGTCGAGGATGCAATGGTCGAAATCCAGGACCTGACCAAGAGGTTCGACACGGCCGGAGAATCGCGTCTCGTACTCGATTCGGTGTCCTTCCGCGCCGACGCGGGCGAATTCGTGTCGGTGATCGGGCCGAGCGGCTGCGGCAAGAGCACGATCTTCAACGTCCTGGCCGGGCTCGAATCCCCGACCTCGGGTTCGGTCCGTGTGGGCACGCGCGCAACTGAATCCGAAGCAGCCGCCGAGGTGCACACCGCGTACATGCCGCAGAAGGATCTTCTGTTCCCTTGGCGCTCGGTACTCGACAACACGGCCCTCGGTTTGGAAGTGCAGGGAGTCGGCAAGAAGGAAGCACGCGAGCGCGCTCGTGAGTTGTTCCCCGCGTTCGGCCTGTCCGGATTCGAGGACGCCCGGCCGTCACAGCTGTCCGGCGGTATGCGCCAGCGAGCGGCGATGCTGCGCACCGTTGTTCAGGGCAAACCTGTCCTGCTGCTCGACGAGCCGTTCGGCGCACTGGACTCGTTGACCCGCACCGAGATGCAGGCTTGGCTGCAAGACGTGTGGCAGCAGTACCGGTGGACCGTGCTGATGATCACCCACGATATTCGTGAAGCTATCTATCTGTCCGACCGCGTGGTCGTTCTGTCTGCGCGTCCGGCAACGGTCAGGTGCGTAGTCGACGTTCCCTTGCCGAGACCACGCGAGCTGGACATGATCACCACGCCCGAGTTCGCCGACGTCGAGCGTGAACTGCTTGCCGTTCTCCACGACGAGACGCGCAAGTCGCTACGCCCCTAGCGGTTACTGATAATGCAGTAGTTACTGATAATGCAGTAGTTACTGATAATGCGCTGAGAGAGCTTCGAGTTCACCTGGAGTTCAGGAGAATGCGCACCGAAACCTGATGAGGTCACGTACCATGATCCGGCACTTTCACCCAAAACGCCTTAATATCAGCAAGATCCGAACGCTCGACACGCAGTCCGTCAACGCTGCACAATTCTCCGTACTCTTCGGTAACGTACACTCGGTCGCCTACGAGACCAACGGCCAGAAGGTAACTGGACGGTAAAGCGGAATCGTGGAGGCACAGTCATCGCAACAGATTTGGAAAGGGACAGCGTGAGCACACTGCAGTCAGGTCAGAGCCTCGGAGTCGGCCAGGAACTCAAGTCCGACAACGGCGCATACACCCTCACCTTGCAGGACGACGGCAACCTGGTTCTGTCCGAGGGCGGACAGGCTGTTTGGGCCGCAGGCACCAACGGATCCGGCGCCAACCGCGCCGAGGTGCAGACTGACGGAAACTTCGTCATCTACAAGGACTCCGACGCCGTGTGGGCATCGCAGACCGCAGGCAACGACGGTGCCTCCCTCTCGGTTCAGGACGATCGCAACGTCGTTCTGTCCGCCGGTGGAAATGCTCTGTGGTCTTCGGACACTGCAATCGAGGCTCCGGCCGCCGAGGCTGCCCCGGAGCCCGCTCCGGCACCGGAGCCCGAGCCTGCACCCGCCGCTCCGGCAGCGCAGAGCTACACCGTCGAAAGCGGCGACACCCTGTGGGCAATCGCCGAGCGTTTCTACGGTGACGGCAACCAGTACCAGCGCATCGCGGATGCAAACGGCATCCCGAACCCGGATCTCATCAACGCCGGTCAGGTACTGACGATCCCCGCCTGATTCACTGCTTGACCTGGCCCTGGGTGCCGACGTCCGCGTCGGCACCCAGGGCCTTTTGTGTTCTACGCCACACAGATTCGCGTCCCGCCCAGCAGGCCCTGATACTCCATTGCGGCATCTTTTCGCCTACAGTACTTCCGTACTGCTCCCGAAGGACAGGTGTGCATGAAAGACAGAACAGTCATGATCGGCGCTGTCGCAGTGGCCGCTCTCTCTCTGACATCAGGCCTCGTTTTCGGCGGAGCAGCCGGCGCATTCGGTTCCGGCGGCCCTGTGGTGAAGCCTCCCGCTCTGGTCTCGTCGGTTTCCGTGGAGTCCGTCGCCGGGATCGAACCGGCCGCGTTCTACAGCTCGGTTGCAGTTCCCACGGTTGTCATCCCGCCGACGCCGACCTGGCGAATCGCCGACGAGACGACTGCTCCTCGTAATCAGCCGCTGGTGGTGACCGCGACAAGCACGAGCTCCGCTACGTCCACTACGACTGCAACGAGTACGACAACACCGGTCTCGTCCACGACCACCGCGTCGGCTACCGCGACCTCGTCACCGACCGCGACAGCCACGACCACCAAGACCAGCACCACCCCAGTTGTCACGACCGGGTCCACGCCGCCCGTCGTCGAGGTCTCGCCCGTTCTCGCCGGATAGTCATCGCTCTTTCGCCTGCATACCGCCTGGCGTGACGGCGGTTACAGGCACACTTCAGTCGCCGCTCTCAAATACCCGATCTACCTGCGACAACCTTCCTAGTCGTCAAGGTTCGTGGCCCGCTGCAATCCGGTCGACCGGAAAAGGACAGCAGCATTGTCGGGACCTCGCGATACCGTATAGGTCTGAGCTTTTGCGGAAGGAGGTGGCTGATGAGCGCAATGGGCTTCGATCTCGATGTCAGTGTCGACCGGGCATGGGCAGAATTTCAACGTCGCCTCGGCGATCACATTTCCATCATGGTCGACGGCGACGTGCTTGCCGTGGAATCGTCCACCGGCGACTTCGATCCAGCTGACGGCGCAGCGCCATGTGTTCAGTTCCTCGTGTGGGACGAGAACACAGTCCGCTGCGAGGTTCCTTCCAACGACTTCCTTCATCCGCGCTATCGACTCGAATATGCCGACGAACAAAAGTTGATCGCACTCGGCTGGAATCCGCCTTCCGAGAATCTCGACGATCCGAACAACTCCCCCGCCTTCTGCGTCGACAAGGCGCAGAACTGGGCCGATCAGCTCGCAGCGATGACTGTCGCTGCGTTCCGTGATGTGTTCGGTGTGCAGCACCCGGCTTTTCTATCCAGCGATCTCACCGGCAACGAGCAGACTCCGGATTTCGATCCGTCGGTTGTCGAGTCGACAGAACTTCCGACACTCGACCCCACCGCGGCCTACATGCCCAACGACGTCGACCACCTCAAGGAGTTGGTCACTCTCGCTTTGCTTCCCATGCTCGGCACGCTTCCCGAGCGGGACAGCGACGGCGACATACCAATTCGGGTCGGTTCGACGGTCATGTTCGTCGGTCCGCTTTCCGAGTCCATGGACGTGCAGTTGTTCTCCCCACTCGTTCAGGACATCAGCAACCGCACTCGTGCAGCCGAGGTCATCGCCGATCTCAACCGCAAGTGGTCGCGCATCAAGTTCGTCTTGATCGACGACCGTCTGTCGGTGTTCCTCGAGGTGGCGGGCTCACCATTCGTTCCCAAACAACTCACCGATACGTGCGCAGCCTTGACGTCGTTCCTGCGTACCGTGGACGACGAGTTCGCCGCACGCGTCGGCGGAGACCTCTTCTTCGCGAACAAGAGCGGTGACTCCTCCTCGCTGCAGCCTGATCTGACGGCCGAGGACCTGCCTCCCGAACTCGAGACCCTGCTGCATCTCGATCTGGACGTGGCCGAGGATCTCGACGCGGTAGCCGATGTCTGCGGGCGCGATCGCGATCTGATTCTTCAGCTCCTCCACATCAGTAACGAATGGCAGATTCAGCTCCGCAGTCAGGCGGTGGACGCCCACAGTCGCGGGGACGCCGAAGAGGCTGCAGGATACGAGGATCAGGTCGGCGGGTGGGAACTCATGGTCGACCGTCTGCGCGGGGCTTTGCGACTGGTGGTCCTGCCCAATTCTCGAACCGAGACGCCGGCAAAGCCGCAACCTGAGCAGATGGGCCTGTTTGCCGATCCCTTGCAACAGAGTCTCTTCGACGATCCGTCCTGACACGACGGATCGCCTTCCCTCTATTCGAAGTGGGATTTGAAGATCTGTCCGTGGACGCCCACGGTTCGATCGACTACCTGTGAGACCGTGAAATCGGCTGCGGCAGAAAGATAGGCGTAGGCCGTCGCTCGATCCATACCGCGATCGTGCTCGAGGAAGTCGAGTGCGTTGACCACCGCGCGCCGCATGGCGCCGTTGAGGTCACTGTTCTGCCCATCGACCGAACCGTTGGGGTCGGACAGGCCGATCGGAATCCAGGCCTCCTCGGTCTCGGCGAACGGGTATCCGAATGCCACCGATGGGGCGTCACCGGAGTTCTTCTTGCACACGCTTAGTCGGAATGTGCCGCGCAGCGATCCTTCCATCGCCGTCAGCGCCGCCTCACCGTCGCCCATGGCCATGTGTGGGTCACCGACGTAGAAGAGGGCGCCTTCGGCAAAGACCGGCAGGTAAAAGGTTGATCCGACGCCGAGATGCCTGATGTCGATGTTTCCGCCGCCCAGGGTCGGAGGAATGGAGTTCGACGACGGGGACGTCGGGTCTGCATCCGCAGAATAGGCAACTCCCATCATTCCCATGAAGGGCCGCAGGGGAAACCGCACCTTCGACTGTCCGAAAGGCATCACGCCCTTGCCGTCTTCGATCGCCGTGAAAGTGGAAACACCGCCGTACTTCAACGGGTCCTTGGTCGCGCGCCCGTCTGTGGCGACCGGCGGCATGACTTCGTCCAGAGTGATTCCCGCTGGAGCGGTTCCGTCTGCTGTGACGGCGAGAGCGCCCTTGCCATGTCTGCTCGACACAACGCCGTACGGCACGCGGGGAATGGCTTCGAGAGTCTCGATCTTGAGTACGTCTCCAGGCTGGGCGCCTTCGACGAAGACCGGGCCGATGACGACGTGCGGTCCGTCCTTGTCGAAGTTTCGTTCGGTTCGGTTGTATTCGGCCGCAACGGCAATCGCATCTTCGAGCACGTCCTTCTCGGAAACGCCTTTGCTACCGAAGTATTCGAGAGGATTGCGCCCTTGATCCTCGAGAATTCCCTCGTGCGAGAGGGCGTCGATCGTGACGGTCTGGCCCGACTTCATCCGCATCACCTCGCGGGTGTGGATGTTGGGCACATAACCCCACATGACGTCCGACGGATCCGAACTCAGATAGTGATCGCCACTGACGTTTCCACTGCCCGGTTGCAGAATCGGAATGCCATCGGCGAACGGTAGTGCAGAGGAGGACGATCCAGCCGGTGACGCGTTCGAGTGCGCGCATCCCGAAGCCACACCGGCAACTCCTACGCCCGCACCGAGGGCAGCGACTGCCCTCATGAATCCGCGTCGGCCAAGACCTTTCGTCAGGTCCTCGGCTGCGTTGCGGGCAAGAGTGTTTTCCATCGAGATTCCTCCGGAGTGCGTGACGATGTGCGACTGCGAAGAAAGCTAGACCCGATTTGTTACTCGTTCATTACCATTTCATGGCAAGGAAATACCGCTGACTGAGAATGAATTCAGCGACGGCGAAGCCGCCAGAGCGAGGTCGTCTCTCGTGCCCGGGCAGCGTGAAGCGCATCGGTTCGGTCACTGACCTTTGCGTGCGTCGGTTTGACGTCGATGCGATCGACAACAGTGAGCCCACCGGCCGCAATCAGGTCGTGTAGTTCGGATCGCGTTCGGAGACCGAGGTGTTCGGCAATGTCCGAGAGGATCAGCCACGCTTCTCCCCCATCGTCCAGATGCGCTGCGACACCAGTCAGGAAGCCCTTCAGCATCGCTCCAGCAGGGTCGTAGACGGCGTATTCGATGGGCGAGGTGGCCTTGGCCGGAATCCAGGGAGGATTGCAGACCACCAACGGAGCGGTGCCTTCGGGAAAGAGGTCTGCTTCCACCACATTCACCTGATCGCCGTAGCCAAGCCGCGACAGGTTGGTGCGCGCGCATTGCAATGCCCGGGGGTCCTGGTCGGTGGCCGTCACTGTCTGAACTCCACGCCGCGCCAGGACGGCAGCAAGAACGCCGGTACCTGTTCCGATATCGAAAGCAGATTCCGTCGACGGTAGCGGAGCAGACGCGACAAGATCGACATACTCCCCGCGGACGGGTGAGAACACTCCGAAGGCGGGATGCACTCGTGCGTCGAGAGCCTCGATGAAAACACCTTTGCGGTGCCACTCGTGAGCGCCGATCGCGCCGAGGATGTCACGCAACGAGCGGACCGAAGGCTCACCGGTAATCCCGAAGGCTTCGGTCAACGCTACTTGCGCGTCCGGGGCTCGCCGGAGTGGAATCGACAGATCCGCATCCAAGGGAATGAGCAGCATGCCGAGGATCTGCGCGCGGCGTCCTTGGGTCTGCCGGTGGAGATGGAAGGCTTTGGCTGGGTCGTCGGACGCTCGGCGCGGCTTGCGGTCGATGCGCGACGCGACGGCCTTGGTCAGTTGGCGAGCGTTCTGAAAATCTCCGCGCCACAACAACGCCGTGCCTTCGCAAGCCAAGCGATAGGCGTCGTCGGCCTTCATCGTGTCGTCGGCGACGACAATGCGCTTGGGCACCGGGGCGTTGCTCGTCGAACCCCAACGGGCCGATTGCTCGGCGTCGTTCTCGGTCCACACTGCGAATTGTTCAGTCATGTAAGCCCTTCCGGCGTCCGACGCATAGCGGCCGGTCTACCGGCTGATGTGGTCCAGATCTGCAAAATCTGCTCGTCTGGTGTCCACACTAGTCGGGACCGGCCGCACTACATGACTGCGAGAGGGATGTCAGCCCTTGGCGACGCGAGCTGCCTCGGCGATCCGAGCCTCGGCGACCGCGTCAGCAGCCTCGCCGGCAAGGATTCCGTCGTTCTTCGACTTCGCGAAGATCTCGGTGACCGTGTCGAAGATCTTCTCGACCTTGAGCTTGACCTCTTCGGCCGAGTTGCCCTTCAGCTCGCCGGCAACCTGGATGAGGCCGCCGCCGTTGGCGACGTAATCGGGGGTCCAGGTGATGCCGCGGTCGCGGAGAACGTTCTCGACCTCGGGCACGGTGAGCTGGTTGTTGGCAGCGCCGCAGACAACCTCGGCCTTGATCGAGCGTGCGGTCGTGTCGGTGAGGGTTGCGCCCATCGCGCAGGGTGCGTAAACGTCGAGATCGGCGTCGATGATGCTGTCGACGATGCTCACCTGCGGGAAGTCAGCCTTGACGCGGTCGAGCGCTGCGGCGTTGACGTCGGTCGCGAGAACGGTCGCGCCGTCTGCGAGGAGGAGCTTGATCAGCTCGTAGCCGACCTTGCCTGTGCCCTCGACACCAACAGTCTTGCCTGCGAGCGACGGAGTGCCCCAATGCGACTGTGCCGCGGCGCGCATCGACTGGAATACGCCGAGGGCCGTCATCGGAGCGCTGTCGCCGGAACCGCCGACCGTAGCGTTGCGGCCGACGACGAAGTCGGTGTTACGACCGATGATGTCAAGATCGTTGGAGTTGGTTCCGACATCACCAGCGGTGATGTAGCGGCCGCCGAGGGTCTGAACGAATTTTGCGTAGGCGCCGAGCAATTCGTCGGTCTTGGCCGTTGCGGGGTCGCCGATGATGACCGCCTTGCCGCCGCCGAGGTCCACGCCGGCAACCGCAGCCTTGTAGGTCATTCCGCGCGAGAGGCGCAAAACGTCTGTGACTGCGGCAGATTCGTCGGAGTACGGGTAGAAGCGCGTTCCGCCGAGCGCGGGGCCGAGCGTCGTGGAGTGGATGGCGACGATGGCCTTGAGGCCGCTCGCGGGATCCTGGAAGAAGCTCACCTGCTCGTGGGGGTAATCGCGCAGGTAGTCGGCGCGATCGAACACGCCCGCAGTGTCGTCATGGGAAACAACAGAGTTCACGGGCTCGGCGGTGAGAGTCATTGTGGGATAGACCTTTCCGAAGGATAAACGGGGTGCAGTCGAAATACTGGGACGAAATGGCCGTTGGGTACTATTGGGGACAAATAACCCAAAGAGAATCCCGCTGAGCAATTCGTGGAACCAATGCTCTGCCTGAGCTACGATTTGGTCAATGCAAATCTCTTGAACTAGTCAATTCGATCATCCAGTGACCCATATCACTGAGGAGAGGTTCACAAAGTGCTCAGCATCGACAAGCTCGACGTCCAGTTGCTCGGACTGCTCAGCAAGGACTCGAGGATGAGTGTGGCCGAGTTGGCCAACTCGTTGGGCGTCGCCCGCAACACCGTCCAGTCGCGAATGAAGCGCATGGAATCCAACGGACTTCTCACCGGGTTTCGGCCGAATCTCAATCTCCCCGAGGTCGGTATCCCGATTCAGGCATTTGTCGGTCTGGAACTCGAGCAGGGCAAGATCAGCGCAGTCGCTCGGAGTCTGACCGAGTTGCCCGAGGTGATCGAAATTCACGCCACAACCGGTCGCGAGGATTTGCTCGTTCGCGTCGCCACCTCGACGCACGCGGCGCTGCAGAAGTTGGCCGAGCAGATCGTGTCACTTCCAGGCGTCACGCATTCGACCACGACCATCGCTCTGACCAATCCCCTTCCGTATCGAATTCAGCCTCTCCTCGAGCACCTCACCAATGACGCCGGATGGGGTCGTTCGACCGCCTTCCCCCGTCAGCAGGACTAGGACGGGTGGTCGCGTCGATGCTTCCAAGTGCGCTAGTTTCATGGTTATGAGTGAGATCCAGGGACAGCGCATCGCGTTCATTCAGGCGACGTGGCATCGCAACATCGTCGACCGTGCACGCGACGGATTCACCGACGCGATCGTCGAGCTCGGCTACCCCAAGGACACGGTTGATTTCTTCGAGGTACCGGGAGCTTTCGAGATCCCGCTGCACGCCCGGCGGTTGGCCAAGACCGGCCGCTACCAGGCGATCGTTGCCGCAGGTCTGGTCGTCGACGGCGGTATCTACCGGCATGACTTCGTGGCGACGGCTGTCATCGACGGTCTGATGCGCGTGCAGCTCGACACCGACGTTCCGGTCTTCTCGGTGGTCTTGACGCCGCATCACTTCCACGAGCACGCCGAGCACGTCGACTACTTCAGCACGCATTTCGTGAAGAAGGGCGCCGAGGCTGCTCGCGCGGTCGACGCCACCGTCAAGTCGTTGAAGGCCCTGCCCACCAGCTAGTCGTTACCCAAGTCTCGCTGAGTCGAATGCCATCGGCTCAGCGAGATTTTTTGTGTCTATCGAGGGGTGTCGACGCTCACCAGTGCAGAGGCATTCGAGTCGTCGACTTCGCCGTAGCGGTCGACGCATTGCTGGAAGAAGTCCCGCATCTCGGTGACCACCTGGATGTGGCTGGTCAACGACTTCTCCAACGAATCTTCACCATCCTTAGCTTTCTTGGAGAACTTCTCGGCCAGGTTGATTCCAGATTGGAGCGTTCCCATTCCAGAAACATTCGCAATCACGAACAGATTTCTGCGCATTTGATCGAGTTCGCCAAGAAACCCTTCGCATGCCGCAACCACATCACGTGCGATGTCTGGCTCAACTTCCAGTCGCGAGTCGTCAGACCCATTGCTTCGATCAGACCCACTCACCGAGACCTCATTTCGGTAGCGTCGGTTCAAGATTGACCGACAGACGCTGCACAACAACACAACTGGACTCTTGCCGAGCCTCAGACAGCTTTCGTTCTACGTTGAACCAGATTGAGCCGTGTTCGACCGAGAAAGCAAGGTAGCAACCATTGTTGTCCTCGTCGTCGACGCGCTGATACTCGATACCACGCCGCCCACCGACATTAAGTTCCTCGAACCCTCGGAAATCAGGATTCCGTCGAACATCGTCGACGGTGTACGACGATGAATACACGGTCAAGAAATACCAGGACCCGCTCCACCCACAGATCTTCCATCCTGGCTGCTCCACGCCCGCCGCACCAGCTTCCTCGGTAGCCGGATCAAGCCCCACTTCTTCCAGAACTGAGTCCGGAATTTCCTTGCATGGATCGAACAAACCCTCTTGGCCGGATGCAGGCTCAGCCGCCCCCTCCACGACTGAGCTGCATCCTGCCGCAGCCCACACCAACATCCCAGCCATGAGCAGTCGCCCAACCCCCACCGACCCCCGCATGGCACCCCCTGTTGATGTGGACCCACTCTATTGGATGCATCGGAGGCTCGATCGGTTCCCGCAATCTTGAAATTCCCAGGTCACGATCGCTGGTTCACTCAGAGCGCATCTCCAGCGATTGACGCTCAGCTCAGCAGTCGCATACTGGAGAGGTTGACTACAACTTCGGGAAGGCACCGAGTGAGCGCACCGAAAGCCCCGGCCAAACCAGCGATCCTCAGCGTCGACGACGATCCTGGTGTTTCGCGTGCCGTCGTTCGAGACCTCCGCAAGCGGTACGGCGAGAAGTACCGAATCATTCGTGCGGAGTCCGGCGACCAGGCTCTCGAAACCTTGCGCGAAATGAAACTTCGCGGCGATGCAGTCGCTGTGATCGTCGCCGATTACCGCATGCCCGGTTTGAGTGGAATCGAGTTCCTCGAACAGGCAATGGACCTGTATCCCGTAGCTCGGCGCGTTCTCCTCACCGCGTACGCCGATACTGATGCTGCGATCGACGCCATCAACGTAGTCGACCTCGACCACTACCTCCTCAAGCCTTGGGATCCGCCGGAAGAGAAGCTGTACCCCGTCATCGATGCGCTGCTCGATGCCTGGGCAAGCTCGAGTCATCACCCCGCCGAGGAAACCAAGGTGATCGGCCATCGTTGGTCCGAGCGATCATCCGACGTCCGAGAATTCTTGGCACGCAACCAACTTGCCTATCGCTGGTACATGTCGGACGAGCCGGAAGGCCAACGACTGCTCTCGGCTGCCGGTACCGACGAACTGCGGCTTCCCGTCGTCATCGCATCCAATGGGGATGTCCTCGTCGAGCCCACTGACGCCGAACTCGCCGACAAACTCGGGTTGAGTACCACTCTCTCCGAAGACTTTTACGATCTCGTTGTCATCGGCGGCGGCCCTGCGGGTCTGGGCGCTGCTCTGTACGGCGCTTCGGAGGGACTTCGGACGGTTCTCATCGAACGGCGAGCGACAGGCGGCCAGGCCGGCCAGAGCTCTCGAATCGAGAACTACCTCGGCTTCCCCGACGGAGTTTCCGGCGCACAGTTGGCCGATCGCGCAAGACGCCAGGCAACCAAGTTCGGCGCCGAGGTCATCACCGCGCGAGACGTCACCGGTTTGGAAATCAACGGCTCGGCCCGCACAGTGCGTTTCGACGACGGTTCGTCGGTCGACGCTCATTCGGTCATCTTGGCGACAGGTGTTTCCTATCGCCAACTTTCGGCGCCGGGGCTCGATACATACACCGGGCGAGGAGTCTACTACGGGTCAGCTGTCACCGAAGCCGCTCGGTGCAGCGAGCAGGATGTGTACATAGTCGGCGGCGCCAATTCGGCAGGCCAAGCTGCGGTCTATCTCTCCCGCGGAGCTAGGTCCGTCACCATTCTCATTCGCGGCAACTCGCTCGAAGCCTCGATGTCCTACTACCTGATTCAGCAGATCGAAAAGAATCCGAAGATCACCGTGCGCACGTGCACGGAGGTAGTCGGCGCTGAGGGTGACGATCACCTCGAACGAATCACACTGCGTAACAGAGCCACCGGAGAAGAAGACACCGTCGATGCTCAGTGGTTGTTCATCTTCATCGGTGCCGCTCCCCTGACCGACTGGCTCGGAGACGTGGTGGTCCGCGACGGAAATGGCTTCGTTCTTGCCGGCCCGGACCTTCCGTCCGAAGGCGTCACACCGGACGGGTGGCCGCTCGACCGCGCACCACATCATCTCGAAACCAGTGTCCCCGGAGTGTTTGTCGCCGGGGACGTACACGCCGAATCGGCCAAGCGCGTCGCGTCGGCCGTCGGAGAGGGCGCGATGGCCGTGATGTTCGTCCACCGCTATCTCGCTCAACAATAGGGAGATTCGATGTCCATTCCTGAATGCAGCCCCGACCTGCTCCGCACCCTGTTCCTGTTCGAGAAGCTCACCGACGATCAGCTCGAATCACTGTGCCAGGCAGGCCATATCACCGAGATCGATCGAGGTCAGGTCTACCTCGAAGGTGAGCCTGCCACCTGCTTCTACGTCCTCATCGAGGGCGAGGTGGTGCTGTCCAAGCTGTCGGGCGGCGAAGACATCGAGATCAACAGGACCACCCAGCGCGGCGTTTACTCGGGAGGCTGGACGGCGTATCTCGGCGATCGTGTACCGCAGGTCTACGCGGGGTCGATGCGAGTGACGACTCCTTCGACGTTTTTCGTCCTGGACGCCGACAAGTTCGGCAACGCGATGCGCGAGTGGTTTCCAATGGCGGTTCATCTACTCGAAGGTGTTTTCTTCGGCAAGAAGAACACTCAGCAGATCATCGATCAGCGAGAGCGACTCCTTGCACTCGGATCACTGTCGGCCGGGTTGACTCACGAGCTCAATAACCCTGCAGCCGCAGCGGTTCGAGCGACAGCCTCTTTGCGCGAGCGTGTCGCAGGCATGCGTCACAAACTGGGGATGGTTGCATCGGGCACCTACGACCGCGATGCCCTCGTCACTCTCATGCGACTTCAAGAGGAAGTTGCAGAGGTTGTCGCCAAGGCGCCGACGCTCACTCCCCTCGAAGCCTCGGATCGAGAGGATTCGTTGGGGGAATGGTTCGAGGATCATTCGATTCGAGAGGGTTGGGATCTGGCTCCGACCTTCGTGCAGGCTGGTCTCGACACCGCTTGGCTCGAGAATGTTGCTGCAGCCGTTGACGAGTCCGTACTCGAAGGCGCAATTCGCTGGCTGAATTACACCATCGAATCCGAACTCCTGATGAACGAGATCGCCGACTCCACAACGAGGATCTCGACGCTCGTCGGTGCGGCCAAACAGTATTCTCAGATGGACCGCGCTCCCTTCCAGACCATCGATGTCCACGAATTGCTCGACAGCACGTTGATCATGTTGGGGCAAAAGATCGGAAGCGGAATCGAAGTCGTCAAGGAGTACGACCTTGCGTTGCCTCCGATCGACGCCTACGCCGCCGAACTCAATCAGGTGTGGACCAACCTGATCGACAATGCGGTGTCTGCCATGGACGGATCGGGAACACTCACCGTTCGGACAAGCCGCGATGGCGACCGCGTGTGCATCGAGATCTGCGACACCGGCGCCGGGATTCCCGATGACGTCATCGACAGGATCTTCGAACCGTTCTTCACGACTAAGCCTGTTGGTGAGGGAACCGGTCTCGGCCTTGATATTTCGTGGCGAATTGTGGTCGGCAAGCATCGTGGTGAGCTTCGGGTCACGTCGGAGCCCGGTAACACCCGGTTCAGAGTTTTGCTGCCCATCGCGGGCCCACCGCGGGATACGCGCGACGACTAGTCGCCCTTGCACGGCCGGTAGGCAAAGCGCACGATGAAATGACCGACTTCAGTCAGCGAGAGGGTGGACCATGACCGACGGACTTCCAGCGGGGATCGATCCGAGTGTGCCGCCCAGTGGCGCGGGATGCGTCGAATGCGATGCTAGCGGCGGTTGGTGGGTGCACCTGCGTCGATGCGCGCAGTGCGGGCACGTCGGTTGTTGCGACTCGTCACCGTCGCAGCACGCGAGCAAGCATGCGGCCTCGACAAAGCATCCGTTCATGCAGAGCTACGAACCTGGTGAGGATTGGTTCTGGAGCTTCGAAACCAACGAGGCGTACGACGGACCTGAATTGGCGGCACCCACTTCACATCCCGTAGATCAGCCGACCCCAGGGCCTAAGGGTCGTGTCCCAGCCGATTGGCAGCAACACATCCACTGACTCAGTTCGGTTGGTCGATCGACCTCAAAGTCGAGACGTTCGACGACTCCTGATCGAATGCGTTGTCGATGCAGGCTTGAAACTGAGCCTGCATCGCCTCCACGACCGCGATATGACTCGCCAACACATCGACGAGCGCATCGGGACCACCGACAGCCTTCTGCGCGAACTTGTCCCGCAACGCCTGCGCCGAACCCAGAGTCCCGAAGCCGTCAACTGTTCCCAATCGCTGAGCGGGAACGGAGAGGTTGCGCAACTCAGCAAGCCAGTCGCCGCAATAATCGCGCAGTAGTTCCGCAGTTTTCGGATCGAGTGAAAACATCTCAACCATTGCCGCCATCCCTCTCAACGCAAGTATCACTTTGGTAAGTACGCCAGCAGGGCGATCGCCTGGCGGGTCGCCAATGCACAGACTTCCTCTTGGTGTCGCTCGCCCAGAAATGCGTCCACTCTTACGAACACCGCACCCTGAACAACTGGAATCGCGACCATGCACAGATTTTTTTGGACGTCGGTGACCTCGCGAAAGGTGACAGCGCCGGGAGCAACCATTGGAGCATCACGGATGTCAGTGTCCTTGGGATTTCGACGAACGTCGTCAAGCGTGTGAAATGTCGACCAAACGCCCAGCGCGTACCAGTCGGATTCCCAGCTACAGATTTCGAACTCCGCTTGACGTACGCCGAGCACTCCATTGTCCTCCGTCCCGACATCAACGCCAAGACTCGAGACAACATCGTCCGGGATCGCCGAACATGGATCGAAGAGTCCATCAGCTCCATCTGGGCGAACCGCATGCCCCTCGACCGTCGAGGAACAACCCCCAACCAACAACGCGGCCGCGACCAAGACCACTGCACCCCTCACTCCCACAGCACTCCCCCTCATTCGCGGCCCGCTCACAGTATTGGACGCTCCCCAGCACCGATCGGTTCCACGACATTGCATTCCGTTGCAACCCTTCACCCACGCCGATAATCGGCCTAACGTCGATCTACCAGGGGATTCACAACGAAGTGAGGTGCGGATCAATGAAGGCAGCACGGTTCCACGGGCAGAAAGACATCCGGATCGAAGAGATCCCTGAGCCCGAATTGCGGCCAGGAACAGTCAAGCTGAAGGTCGCATGGTGCGGAATCTGCGGCACGGATCTCCACGAGTACCTCGAGGGACCGATCTTCATCTCCGCACCCGGACACCCGCATCCACTCTCACACGAGAATGCGCCGGTCACGATGGGCCACGAGTTCTCCGGCACCGTCGAAGAGGTCGGCGAAGGTGTCACGGACGTCGAGGTCGGTGAAAATGTTGTCGTCGAGCCGTACTTCGTCTGCAACGAGTGTGCCCCGTGCAAGGCGGGCAACTACCACCTGTGTACGAAGATGGGGTTCATCGGCTTGGCTGGCGGAGGTGGCGGGCTCAGCGAGAAGGTTGTTGTCGACCGTCGCTGGATCCACAAGATCGGCAACATCCCGCTCGACGAGGCAGCTCTCATCGAACCGTTGAGCGTCGCCCATCACGCAGTCGTGCGCAGTGGAGCCGAAAGCGGCAACGTCGCAATTGTGGGCGGAGCCGGACCGATCGGACTCCTCGTTGCGGCAGTTCTCAAGGGTCTGGGTGTCACGACGATCGTCACCGAACTCAGCGAAGCCCGCAAGGCCAAGGCCCTCTCCAGTGGAGTCGCCGACTACGTCATCGATCCCACCACCGAAGACGTCAAAGCGCGCGTCCTCGAACTCAGCGGAGGCATCGGCGCAGACATCGGCTTCGAGTGCGCAGGCGTCAACGCGGTCCTCGACACCATGCTCGACACGGTCCGGCCCGCCGGAGTTATTGTCAACGTGTCGATTTGGGGCAAGCCCGCGACTATCGACATGCAGAAGCTGGTCCTCAAGGAAATCGACCTACGCGGAACCATCGCGTACGTACGTGACCATGAAGCGGTCATCAAGATGGTCCAGGACGGTGTCGTCGATCTGGCGCCATTCATCACCGGTCGTATTCAGCTCGAAGAGTTGATCTCCGAAGGATTCACCACTCTGATCGAGCACAACGACACTGCGGTCAAGATTCTCGTCAGGTCGTAACCGGACGGGGCACCTCCGGGCCCACCGCAGTCAGCGACCCAGGTGCCCGCCCTTTGCCCCATCCGATCTTCTCTCGGTAGCGGCCGATGTGATCGTCCTCGATCACATCGGCCGTTTCCAACGGCGTGGATTGCGGATGCACATACAGCGCATCCGTCGGGCAATATGCCTCACACATGAAGCAGGTCTGGCAATCCGATTGGCGCGCAATCACCGGGACGCCCGACGGCGTCCGATCGAAAACATCTGTAGGACAAACATCTACGCACTTGTCGCAGCCGATGCAGTCAGGCGCGGACACCAGCTCGATCATGACGCCACCAGTGCAGACCCGACAGATTCAGAAGTCCGGGTCCACACCGAATCCAAACCGCCGGTGAGGACGTGATGGTGCTGCGTCACATCGAGTTCGGGATAATCGTCCCGCTTGCTCATTCCCCGAGTCTCGGTCCGCGCCAACGTCGAGTGGTACATCCAGCGACCGACGGCCGTGATCGCGGCAGCCTGCCGCGCCGCCATCCGACCTGCTGGGTCCGCGCCCAGATCCGCACTCACTGCACCCCAGAGCGATTCGAGCTCACCGAGCGCTGCGGATACTCGATCACCGCTGCGGAGGTAGTTCTTGTCGAAGGGAATCAGCTGCGCTTGAGCAGCTTTCACCACATCGTCGGCAGCAAACCCTGTTCGTACCGGATTACGCAATCCGACGGTTCCGGCTCCGCGTAGACCACTGGTAGCCCCGCGTCCGACCGACAGCGCATAGCGCGCGGCGCCGGTGCCCGCCCACGAACCAGAAGACATCGCCCACGCGGCGTTGTGACTTCCCCCGCCGGTAAAACCTCCGCAGATTCGCTCTCGGGTCGCAGCGTCCCCGGCGGCAAACAGTCCTGGAACGGATGACGCGCAATCGTCATCGACGACGTTGATTCCCCCAGTGCCGCGCACCGTGCCTTCTGCGAGCATGCCGACCTCGAATTTGTCGGTGAAGGGATCGATTCCGCGGCGATCGAATTGCAGGAAGAAGTTGGGTTGCCCCAGCCTCATTCGACGCTGCACCTCAGCGTCGGCCCGATCGATCTGCGCGAAGACCGGCTCGTTCCGCAACGTGCTGGCGATGACGGACCTCCCCTTCG
This sequence comes from Rhodococcus sp. ARP2, assembly GCF_001029585.1. Classification (NCBI taxonomy): domain Bacteria; kingdom Bacillati; phylum Actinomycetota; class Actinomycetes; order Mycobacteriales; family Nocardiaceae; genus Rhodococcus; species Rhodococcus sp. ARP2. The sequence continues at coordinate 122,754 of NZ_LEKE01000058.1, forward strand.
CCGAACCGGCACCTTCGAGCACGCTTCCGTCTGCGTGAAAGAACGTCGCGTACGCGTAGTAGGCAGTTTTGGTGATCGTCGATCCGGCCGCTGCGATTCCGTACGCGTTGGAGAACTCCATGCCGGAGAACTCGGCTCCGACTTCGGCTGCCATCAATGCACCGTCACCGGTATCGACATTGGTGCCCAAAGCACCGGAGAGAAACGCACAACCTCCGCTGGCGACCACTACCGCGCCTGCCGAGACGCGGTAGTCCTGATGTTCGTGGCGTTGGTAGCCCGCAGCTCCGCGAACTCGCCCGGCGTCGTCCACCAACAACTCCAGCGCCGGCGAATGGTCGAGGATCCGCACCCCGGCTCGACGAATCCAGGTGCGCATCCGTCGCATGTATTCAGGTCCCTGCAAGCCGGTACGTATCTGCTTGCCCGTGCTGGGGTCGACGGGGAACGGATATCTACCCTCCACCGCGAGGAGATCCATGTTGGAGTAGGTCTGCTCGAGGACGCGGTCCATCCAATGGTGGTCGGCCAGATATCCGCCGAGCGCCTCACGACCGGCCTTTGCCCGCTCACGGGCAGTCGTATCCGGCTCGACGTACCAAACACCCGTTCCGGATGGGGCCGTCGCGCCACTCGTTCCGCAGTAGCCCTTGTCGACCAGGACGACGTCTGCACCGGCCTTGGCCGCACGCAACGCCGCCCACGCGCCGGCGGGGCCACCACCGATCACCAATACATCGGTGGAGAGTTCGAGGACGTCCGTCACTGGCCAGCTCCTGTCAGAGGTCTACGCAACACTTCTGTTGCCGCAATATTCCTCGAACGAACTACCCAGCGCCACAGTCAGAATCACTGTGAACTCAACCAGTCACCGCCGCATCGACAGAGCGCTACGACGCTTCCCGCTCCTCGTCGGTGCACAACGCGGAGTACTTGGCGAAGGCTTCCTGCAAGGTCAGCGATTTGCGTCGCTCGGTGATGTCGCGGGGCTTTCCCTGCACAACACATCGACGAGCATGTTCGATCACAGCTTCACGTATGACGCTGGAAATGTCCGCGCCCGTGAGCTCTTGGAGGGTCTCTAGGGCCCTCAGTTCCTCTACGTCGAATCTCACCGTTACCGATCGTCTAGCCACGCTCAGGATGTTACTTGCGGGTACACCAAATTTGGTGAGTTACATATGCGTCGAGTCGAATATCTTTGGGCGCCAAAACCTTCGAATTCCGATCTACGTGGGTAAATGGTTTTCCACTCACGGCACTCATGTAATACAACGCACACGGCGCTAGCCAGCGTGCCGACGGACACTATCGCTGTCTATGCTTGCGAAACACTGCCTTCGATCGGAGATATACCGCGTGAGCATCGACCACATCGTTTCCGCAGTCGACGGCGACGCTGCCGAGCGAATCAAGACAGCTCTGGCCGAGAGAGCCGCAACCTCGACGGACACGACCACGCTGGTGTTCGACGGCGTGAGCATCGAGATTCCGCCATCGGTCGGCGACGCCGTCGTGCAGCTCCTGACCTACCTCGCTGCCGGCGACAGCGTCGCCCTCGGGCCCGTCGCAGAACTCCTCACCACCTCGCAGGCAGCAGAGATCCTCGGCGTTTCGGACACATATGTACGTAAGCTCGCCGACGCCGGGAAACTCCCGATCGAACTACGCGGCACCCACCGCAGGTTCCGCCTCGATGACGTGATGGCTTACCGCGAGCAGTTCCCCAAACGCGCCTAGCTCTTCGCGTACATTCCTTCGATCTCCTTCGAGAACCGATCGACGACGACATTGCGCTTGATCTTGAGCGTCGCTGTCATCTCACCGTCTTCCTCGGTCAGATCGCGATCGAGAATGACGAACTTCTTGATCGACTCCGCATGCGAGACAGCGGCATTGGCGTCGTCGACGGCCTTCTGCAGCTCCGCTCGAAGGTCCTTGTCGTCACGTAGTTCGGCGACGGTGGCGCCGGAAGGCTTGCCGTTCTCCGACTTCCACTTCTCGAACACCTCAGGGTCGACGGTCAACAGCGCCGTGATGTAGGTCTTCCCGTCGCCGACGACAACTGCCTGCGAGACGATGGAATGCGAACGGATACGGTCTTCCATCGGGCCGGGCGAGACGTTCTTGCCGCCCGCCGTCACCAGAAGATCCTTCTTGCGTCCGGTGATGGAAAGGTAACCGTCGCTGTCGAGTTCACCGAGATCACCGGTTCGCATCCAGCCGTTGACGAATGTCTCTTCGGTGGCCTTGTCGTTCTTCCAGTAGCCCTTGAAGACAACCCCGCCGTTGAGTTCGATCTCGCCATCCTCGGCGATGCGTACCCCGTTGCCGCCCATCGGCTGTCCGACGGTTCCGATCTTCTGAGCACCCGGGACGTTGACGCAGTGCGCTGCTGTGGTTTCGGTGAGGCCATAGCCTTCGTAGATCGGAACTCCGAGCCCACGGAAGAAGTGCCCCAGTTCAGGAGTGAGGGCGCCGCCGCCGGAGATCGCGAACCAGCACTCGCCCCCGAGAGCCTCACGAAGCTTCGAGTACACGAGCTTGTCTGCCACTGCGCGCTTCGCCTTCAAGATCAGCGAGGGACCGCCCTTGTCGAGGGCTTGGCTATATTCCTTTGCAGTGACTTCTGCGAAAGCGAAGATCGCGCCCGGAATCTTTCCACCGGACTCCGCCTTGCGTGCTGCGCCGTCACGAACTTTTTCGAATACACGCGGAACACCGAGGATGGTGTTGGGCTTGTACCGCTCGAATTGAGTTGTAATGGTGGCAAAGTCGGACCAGTGCGCCTGCGAAGCGCCAGCTTCGAACGTCGCAAGTGACACCGCGCGGGCCAGTACGTGAGCGAGCGGCAGGAAGGTCAGGACTCGGTTTCCCGGAACCGCCACCTTGCCGATCGATGCCGTGAGAATCCCGCGCACCTCGGACAAGAAGTTGCGATGCGTGAGGATGCATCCCTTGGGACGGCCTGTGGTGCCGGAGGTGTAGACGAGTGACGCCAGATCGTCGGCCTTGATGCCCGCGAGTCGCTTCTTCAGCTCGGTATCGTCAACGTCGGCGCCCTGTGCGGTCAGCTTTTCGACTGCTCCGTCGTCGATCTGCATGACGGCCTTGAGAGAGCTTGGCGCGTCCTGGAACAGCTGCTCGTGCGCGCCGGTTTCGACGATCGCGATGACGGCCTCGGAGTCTTCGAGGATCCAGCTGACCTGCCCCTGAGACGACGAGTCGTAGATCGGAACGGTAGCGGCGCCGGCAGCCCAGATGGCGAAGTCGAAGAGCGTCCACTCGTATCGGGTCGCGGAGAGGAGTGCGACGCGGTCGCCTGCCTGCACCCCGGCTGCAATGAGACCGTTTGCGACGCCGGTGACCTGCTCGGCGAACTCTTTGGCTGTGACGTCTACCCAACCCTCTCCCTTGGGGCGGGAGAACACCGTCAGTTCGGGCGTGCGCTCGGCGTGAGTGAAGACGGTGTGCACCACAGACTCATTGTCGGAGATGGTGAACTGGGCTTTGGCGCTGTACTCACTCACAGGGTGTCATCTCCGTTGGTCTGCGATTCGATGCTGATTCTGAAGCGGTGGAGTGCGCGGGCGAAGTCTGCGACCTCGGACTCGGTCCAATCGTGCAGCCTGCCGGCGACTTGGTCGAGCCGACGCGCGTCGGCGGCGTCGAGGTATTTGCGGCCAGCCTCCGTGAGGTGCAGCGGATTGCCCTGACGAACGGATCCCGGATCGGCATATACCCAGCCTGCCTCGATGCACCCGCGCACTTGACGCGAGATGGTCGAGCGGTTGACGCCGAAGACTTCGGAGATCTCCGTGGCCTTGCATCCGTCATTGCGGCCGATGAAGGAGAGGAACGAATGCTGGGCGATCGACGGGTGGTCATCGGAATGCCGATCCCCCGTCATCAACTGCCGCGTCAGGTGCACCAGCTCGTCATGAACGGCTGGTGGACCGGTGAGCGCCATTGCTCCGTCGTGTTGCACTGGGCAACTATAACGCTGCCCCCAGTCCCGATTGCAATATGACCGCCGCCACCGAAAAGAAGTCCGTCGGTGGCGGCGTGAAAGTTAGACCAGATCTTCACCCTTGCGGCGGGCAATTGCCCAATCCTTGAAGAACCCCTTGCTGATGACTCCCAAGACAACCAGCACCAACGCCGGCCAGATCAGAACGTAAATGGTCAGTAGAGCTGTACTCATCCGTATCCCTTCCACTTGTCTCGACGGTTACTTTCCGGACGCTCCCACGGCAGGAAGCTCGTCATCGTCGAAGTCTCCCGTCCGCTGTTTGATGAGTTCGAAATCGAATGTCTCACGCTGATTGACGGACATCGCAAAGCACACGACGGTACTGACGGCATAGGCCACCAAAGATCCGCTGAGCGTTGGGTAGTCGTGGAGGAAGCCGATTGCGAACGGCGCGGACAGCACGATCGCCAGGCCACCGACGATCTGCGCAACCTTCAGGCCGAAGAATCCAAATGCCATGAGCCCCAGCACCACTCCGATACCGACAACGGCAACGATGTCGGAGAAGATCCCGAACATCCCATCCATCGGCACCCAACTGAATCGGACGGGCAAGAAGGCTGCAAGCGCCACCAGCACCGACACAGTGAAGGCCTTGTTGGTGACCTTTCCCCAATAGAAGCTCGCGATAACCGGGAACACCAGCGCGCCCCACAGCGCGCCGACGAACACCAACAGATCCAGAATGCTCAATTGCAGACTTGCCAAGGAGATAGCCGCCGCCGTGGCAACAATCATCGTTACTCGGCCGATGAGCAGCATCCGTCGAGGGTTCGCATAAGCCTTGCCTGCGACGGCTTGGCCGTAAACGTCGGTCATCACGATGGACGAGAGCGCAGCAAGGTCCGAGTCCGCCGTCGATGACAGCGCGCCGATGATCATGACAAAGAAGACAGCCAGCAAAATTCCGGGCAGGTACGACGCAGCCATCTGCGGAATCAGGTTGTTGACGTCACCATCCATCGGCTCGATTCCGAGGTACAGCGCGAGAACACCCAGCATTCCGACGCCGATGACAGTGGCGCCATATCCGACGGTTGCGGTGATGAAGGTTGGCTTGATCAGGTCTTCGCGGACCGCGAACAGACGTTGGGCAATGGTCTGGTTGCCGATTGCGTAGGCAAGAACTGCCGCGATGTACGGCGCCCCCTGTTCGAAGAAGGCAACGCTCGAGAAGAAGTTGCCCTGCTCTGCGGTGAGGTTGCCTGCGCCCGACTCGAAAGCAGCGGGGAATCCGGATGCAAAGAAGATGAACGGCACCAAAACCGCTACCGCACCGAGCATTCCGATCAACTGAACGAAGTCGGTCAACACCGAAGCACGGAAACCCGACCACAACGTGTACAGCAAAACGCCCAGCGCAACGATGAACACACCCTGGATGAAGTTGAACGGCGAAAGCAATGCGATCAGCAGACCACCGGCGAGGAAGTTCGACATCAAACTGATGAGACTGCCGACGATATTGGAGCCCGCGAGCATCAGCTGACTCGAGCGTCCGTGCCGTGCGTACATGACCTCAGCCAGCGTGTGGGCTTTCGGCGCTACTTTGCGAATTCGCTGGCCAAACGGATAAATGAAGAGAATCATCAACGCGCCCCATAAACCGTAGTGAATGGGGCCGGAGATTCCATAGGTGTAACCAGAAGTGGCAGATGCATACATCGACGACGCCCAAATCCAGGTGGCCGTCATACTCGCGGCCGAAACACCAAATCCTAATTTATTTCCGGCGGTCATAAAACCGTCGGCATTTTCCTGTTTCTTTCCGATACGAAGAGAAATCAGAAAAGTTCCACCATAAAAAGCAACAAGCAGTGAAACAATTACCAAGGTACTGAACTGGACCATGTCGGACCCCGTCACATGCCACATCCTTCGCACATAATCGGCAGAACAAAGCACAAAACCCCTGTTCAGGATCTTTGCGCTTCGTTTCTGCACGCCCTAGGAGCGACCGCCATACCAACACCGGTCACATATTCAATTGACTAGCAACACGCACTTCGTCTTTTCGGAAACCCAACCTCCACAAAATAAATCTTCTGCGCAAGCTTTTGGCTCGACCACGCAATTCAACAACTGAGAATCGACCATAGCATGATGGCAATTTCGAACAAAAACTCCGATATTTTCCCACCCGAAAATATTCACGTTTCCGCCGCAGTAAAATCGTGCGCTTCCAGCGCATATAACAACTCCGCATCGATTGAAATCGATGCTCGATTCGACCGCTCAGCTACTTCGACAGGACCATCCTGGCAAACCGTCGGCCCCACTCGGGATCGGCGGAAACATGCTCGTCCAGCGGATTGGAGACAATCGCCCCGATCATTCGCAGGTACACGAGAGTGTCTCGCACCATCCACGTCCAATCGTCGTCGCCGAGGCGGGTTCCGTCTGTTGTCGACCAACCCAATGCCGTGAGGCCTTCGATCATCACTTCACTACGTTCGGACTCCGACAAGCCGGCAGCCAACGTAAGGAACAGAATTCGGCCGGCTTCCTGCCCCAACTCGCCCTTTCCCAATGGCATGGCCGTCACGATGTGACGCCACAGCTCGCCTTCATATGCAAGCACTGACGCGTCGAGTCGAGTCAGAATCAATGTGCCTCGGAGTCTCCGGACAAATCTCAGTGTCTTTGCGACTTCAACGAGTACTGCTAATTGCGAGTCACTCCCTGCCGTGACATCGATCCAGTCACTGCCCCAATCGAGTTCGTCTCGGGCAGACGCAACAAGGTCCGGAGGCAGTGACCCGGATGCCGTCAAAACAATCCCACCACCTCGCGCGGAGTTCAGCAGCCACAGCAGTTGGCAGGTTGCTCCCTCACGCATCACCTCGAAATAGTTGTCATATCCGCCACGAAGCTCCGATTTGGCAACTGCGGCAAACAGTTTCGGCGCGGAATGAACCGACAGGCGGCGCAAGAAATTCTCGAACAGCGAGCTTTCCACGGGCGGTGATTTATGCAATGCCACTGCAATGGTGACTGCTGCATTGGACTCTGCGGGAACAAAACGTTCGGGATCGAACAGTCCGGTACTCGCCTGCACGTTCAGGAACTCGCGATACCCGATCGGACCGCCAGAATCCTCCGGCGGGCACGCTCTCTCGCCGTCGAGACAGGATGGCTCAGAAATCGGCTGGTCTTCGACAATCTGCTCGAGAACCAACGTGTGACTCCACCTTGCGCGGGCGTTGTACTCATAACGGACGTACTCCCCGACCGCGGTTACTGCCTCGTCGATCCGGACTTCGTCCTCACCAAACTCGTCTTCCTGGTATCCGTCGCGCTCGATCACCTCTGGCGCGATATACCGATCTGGGCCATTGTCCGTTGAATGATGGACACTCACCCACTGATGAGCGTGTTGATCTCCCCACCCCATCACCGCCTGCACAATCGAATGAAGTTGGTCCAGTTCGATATTCGACGGAACCGAAAACCGTCTCCAAATAGGCGGCGTGATGCAGTCGATTTCGATCCGCATGACAAAGTTCGCCACCTCCGGCCGTCGACGCTGATTCCGCATCTGCCTCGGCGGAAGGACCTTCATCTGGCTTTGCGCCGCTCGATATGCAGCTACCAAACGCAGATGTGAAGCTCGCCGAACTCTCTGACCCGTCATGCATGGAGGCTAGATCTACCCGCCGACAGCCGAGATACTCACTGCCACAAGGTTGCCCGATTTGTCGGGGCTCGCACCTCGTCGCTGGTCGGCTGTCAAGTCCAGATCAACGCGGACGCACCCAGGCATCTTTAATCATCCACTGCGCGGACAATAGTGTGCGCCGATTACCGTAGACCTGACAGCTACCGCACGAAAACAGTGCCCAGCGCCTGCTCGGACTGGCACAGAACATGAGGATCCATGAGCGACCACGACACGACCGCCGACCAGCCCCTCCACATCAACGGCGCAATTGCCTTGGTGACGGACGAGCGCGACGAGTTGGTTCGCCTGTGCGTCCAGACCCTCGCCGAACTACTGGGCAGTGAGCCTGCCACCGATGACGACGGCGACATTGTCGTGCCGGTTCACGGATTTGTCGTCTACGTGACAGTTGCGGATGACGGCCCCCAGATCAACGTCTGGTCCTCGGCCCTGACGGGCCTCGGCAATCCCTCGCACGCTGCGACTCGACTGATCGAACTCGCGCAGGAATGGCCACGCCTGCGCTTCGCCTTCAGCGGCGACCACCTACTGGTCTCCACGATGCTCGACGCCGATCCCTTCGCTCCGCAGCATCTGCTGAACCTGATCGACGAGGTTCACGACTTCACTCACGAACTCGACGACGATTTTGCTGAATCCTTCGGCGGAGACCTCGACTGCGACGCCGATGACGACAGCTACGCCGGAGACTGCAATCCCGGCGGTTGCGGCGGAGACTGTGACTGTGCGTGCGGCGATGATGCAGACGCCGTCGACGGCGAACTCGCCATCAGGGCGGTCACCTCGACGTCCAACAAGTAGGTCTAAACCCGCGACTGCTATTGAGCGCGCTCACGCTTATTGTGCCTTTCAACACCAACGGAAGCGACAGAATCCAACCTCCCGCGGCGAAGGTTGGATACTGTCAATCCCGCGCGATTCATGGGCGGCTTCCCGGTACGGTCACGAACCTGCTGTTGGCGTCGCCTGCCCGATGGATTACGACGGATTCGAGCCTCCAGAGGGCGTGCGTTCGCTGGCCCCAGGCTACGAACTTGGATTCACACAACTTGGACGAGGAATCCAGCGTCGACCTCAATTTGCGGAAACCATCCTGCTCGATTCCGAGAACGGGATGTACCTACGTGGCCGAACCTGGGGTGGAAAATCATCTTTGAAGCCTGTTTCGACTTTTGAGGATCCATCGCAAATGTTCAAGTCCACGCACGAATTACTGCTTGAAGGCCCTCAAACCTCCAGCCATCCGTGCCGACATATCCGCGGGATTCCGTGGGCTTCCACGGCGACCGACCGTTGCCTCGCGTTTTGAGTCTCGCACATCGCGTACACATCTTCGGAGAGGAGTCCGTTCTAACCCACGACAGCGTCCGACGCGCCCAACCCAAGAACAATTCAATGCAGCGGCCTTCGCCTTACCTAAGGGCCACTTTTCTCGATATTTCCGCCAATCCCTGGGATCTGGGTACGACCTACCCGAAAGTTGACGTGACGCCGCACGGACGAGATGAGCAAATCGGCAGTTGAATCGACTGACGTTGCACCAACGGCTGGCCTCGAACCTGCTAGATTCGACGACAAGTTGTCATGAGGTGCGTTACGGGAGGATTGCAATGACTAGGGCCAACGATAACGCATTACGGAGGCGTTTCGGAGATAAGAAGGTTGACCCTGTTATCACCGAAATTAGATTCCCTCTTTACAAGGCTCTTACACCGAACCTCACAATCAGTTTTACTTTTCCAATTACAGCCCTAGTTGGACCTAATGGATCGAATAAATCTTCGATACTTCATGCACTGTACGGATCGCCGGGAGGCAAGAGCCTCTCTGATTTTTGGTTCTCAAGCGCAATGGATGACATAGACGATCGATCAAATAAGCGAGCCGACAGTGATTCACTTCAGCGATTCATCTACAAATATAGAACCCACATCGGATCTCGCGAAGTCATCTCAGAATGCCGCAAAGCGCGGGGAAGTAAACCTTACCGACAGTCCGATATCCCGAAGGCTTTCTCAAACAAAAAGGACCCTGACTATTGGGAACCCACTAAACGGGTGAAACGCGACGCAATGGCGGAGCTTCCTGTAAATGACGCGGATCTTGCACAGCATCTATCGGACACTAAAGATCGATGGAATACAATAACAAAAGAGGTCGTGTACTTGGACTTCCGATCCGAGTTGTCTGCCTACGACAAGTATATGTATCACGCGGCCTACGATCGATGGACTCGAATTCCAAATGGAAAGAAATTTCGCGTACTGAATCAAGCACTTGGGCTCGCGCGAACCTTCAATAAAGCAAAAACATCGGCGGATTCTTCCCGTGTAGTCGAAGACGTTCGTGAGCTTGAACCTCAAGTCGTAAAAGAAATATCGAAGATACTGGGAAAGCAATTTTCCTCAATCAAAATTGTGAAGCACACTTTTTACTCGTCGATAGGGTACTCAGCCAAGCTCACCCTCGCAGGGTCTGAATACTCCGAGGCCCATGCCGGCAGCGGAGAATTTGCGATCGTTCGATTGGTCGACGAAATTTCAAACATGGGAGAAAATGCTCTCCTCCTGCTGGACGAACCTGAAGTATCCCTACACCCGGGTGCCCAAAAGTACCTCCTCGACTACCTGAAATTGCAGGTTCTTCAAAAGGGGACACAGATTGTAATCTCGACACATTCACCATCAATCGTGGAGGAACTTCCACCTGATGCGATTAAGTTGCTAGGGGCTGATCCGGCAACGGGTGACGTGTCCTTAATTTCCGATGAAACGCATCCCAGCAACGCCTTCTTTCATATTGGCCACGTGACTGGACTGACAAAGAAGCGAGTAATGGTCGAGGATTCCCTCGTAAAGGAAATTCTGCTATGCGCAATTCGGTTGAATTGCAAGGAACTTCTAGGAACCGTCGAACCCGTCATTTTCCCTGGAGGGTCAGGAAATCTAATCAAATATTCAATCCCCGCACTAGCATTGTCTAAATCATCAGAGACGGTACTACTTCTGGATGGCGACCAGCGCCTCGAAAATGCAGACTGGTCCCTTATCGAATCGTTGCCCGCAACGCCAGAAAATCGAAAGAAATGGGAAGATCTCGCGACTAGCCTACTCGGTTGTGTACCTACCCATTTTGCCGACACTATGGGCTCAAAGGTTGACGATGCGAGCGTATCCACCAATCTTCAAACTATTCTGAAGTGGAGCAGAGAGAACGTCTTCTACCTCGACGGCAAAGTTCCTGAGGCCGCCATATTGAGCGAGACCGAGGGGACATCGATCGATATGAGCACAGCGGAATCGAAGGCTCGATTCGTCGAGATCGCACGAACCACCTTCAACCTTTCGCAAAACGAGGCAGTACCGGCACGGGATATCCTGTCCACACAGCGGATTTCATTGTCCAAGCTAGGCGAAGACAGCCCTCTTCTGAAATCCGCATGTGCGGCGATAGAAGCAATTCGTTAGGCCACCAGCCCCAGACAGCCCTCACCGCCTGCCGCAATGGCGTCGTTGAGTGGCACAGCTGGGCCCCTGACGATCATCGCGTTCAGGGGACCTAGCCAACTCACTGCTCTTACAATGCTTCTCCTACAATTTCAGAGATCTTCCCTATACCGAACAGCACCAGTTGCTCCCGGGCGCGCGAGCCTGCCACATAAAGAATCCGACGTAGCTTCAGTTCCCCTTGAACCCGATCCACCCCGGTCAACCTCTTGACATAGAAGGGCGGGAATTCGCCTTCACCGAGCCTGCACATTGCGACAGCACGAAACTCCAGCCCCTTCGCCCGGTGCATCGTCATCACTCGGACTGCGTCTCCACTCTTGTCCTCGTCTGAACGATCAGTCACGATGACGCTCTGAATACCCGAGGATTGGAGCGATTCAGCTAGGTCTTTGACGCTGTCTTTGTCCAACGCGAAGACTGCAATGTCGGACAGATTGAAGCCTTCGCCGGCCCATTTCTGTACTTGAGCAGAAAGACCCCTATTCTCGTCCGCGATGTTCTTGCGTATGAGGATCTCAGGCGCCGGCCCACCGAAGACTGACCGTGCTCCCGCGAGGGTGTCCGATGCCAGATCGAGGTCGTCGACTTCAGTGTCTGCGACTCCCAAGCACCATTGCAGAATTTCTTTCGATGTTCGGTAGTTGATTGTGAGGCGGCGCGATCGGCCTCTCGTCTCAATTCCGAAGCGAGAGAGCGGTGCCGGTCGACCGTAGATGCGTTGGTGGGCGTCACCGACGATGAACATGTCGTCGCTATCCGCAGGCACCAACGCTCGTAGCAGCTTCCAATGGGCAGGATGAAGATCCTGCGCCTCGTCAACCACTACATGTCGATACCCCAGTTGGTCCCGGAGCGTCGAGTCAGACAGCAATGTTGCGGCTGCTTGAGAGGCCAGCTGCGTGAAGGTCGTCAAACCCTGGGACCGCATCAAGCTCTCGAATTGCTCGATCACCTTCCAGACATCAGCGCGCTGAGGTCGGCTCAGACGCTGACTCCGGCCGCTTCGGGGCACCCTGAGATAGCCAGCTTCATCGACAATCGCGTTGCCCAAGACAACCTGCGACCATTCATCTGCCAAGAAAGTGGCGTCCCAGGTTCCCGTGGCAACCAGTGCCGCGGAAGACCACAGTTCTCTCACCTCGGAACTATCGGACGACACAAACTTCGTGTTTGCGACTGCGATTCGTCCCGCATCCGACGCTGTGACAACCCGTCGGGCCACGGCGTCGATGTTGACTACATCAACTCGATCCAGGACCTTGGGTCCGGCCAGCTGTTTGAGTTGGGATTCAATGGTCCGAGCAAGGTTCTTGGTGAATGTAGTGAACAAAACCTTCGTCGAGGCTTCTTGCGAATCGAGCTGTCGAGCAAGGAATCTCGCGCGGTGAATCGCCGTTACGGTCTTGCCGGTGCCAGCCCCACCTGTCACACGGAATGGGCCGTTCCAACCCTTGTGCGTCGCAAGTTTACGCTGAAGTGGATGCAGCCATACTCGCCACTTCGCGAAATCTCCTTCGAGAACTGCCCGAAGCTCGTCTTCATTTTCACCGTCGAAGCTTGTGAAGCTGAGTCGTGACAGCGGTCGTTGCAGTGCAGCAGAGAGATCCTCGACGTCGAATTCACCAGGCTCGTCAACCACGAGATCTGCCCACACATCATCCGGACTCTTGCCGTACACCAAATCAAGCACAGCACTGCCTTGCGACGAAGGGAGTGCAGTGACAATGGATTCCAGGGTGTCCTCGTCGGACACCTTCTTCAATTGCTCGGCGATCTCGGATTCGACGCCAAATCGTTCCAGGTCCTTCTGACGGACCTTCGCAGGCATCAAGGGTTTGACGGTGTCGGTCGCCTGCTGAACCTGTCGTGCTTTGTCCACTGCTTCGTCAAGGGCCAATGAGTCGAACAGCTCGGCAGCGCCAGTCTTCGGATTGACCTGAAGCGTGAGCTTGCTGGCGTACTCGTACGCGTCATCATGCTTCTTCACTGCGACGAGGTACAAGGTGCTGGTTTCCGAATCCTCCCCTGCGGCAATGAGAACAGCACGATAGTTGTCAGTGACTCGAGCGGTACGAACATGCTTCGTTTTTGCGAGCTTCGGGATCTTGAAATCCAACCCGGTTGCATCCGGATCTTGCTGCAGCTTCACCATGAAACTGAGCACGCGGCTACGCACGCTGCCGTCGAGGCTGTCATAGGAGTCTTGAAACAGGTCATGCATCAGGACGTGTGTCTTCACTTGCTACTCCCATTCACGGCATTCTCCAGATCGCGGGCAAGCGTATCCGGAACGTTCTCGTCCTCGACGGTTTGCACTGTCCATCCGTCCTTCGCGAGCCATTGGTCACGGTCGTCGTCGATATCAACGACGACGGCAACCTTTGCAGCGGGCCACGCAAGTTCAACCTGCCAGATACTTTGATCTGGGCCCACTTCTGCACCGGCTTCTGGCACATCCATGGCGGCTGCAGCCATGATCTCGATCAGCTTTGCAAGGACTGGATCTGTGTAGTCCCGGACAACCGCCCATTCAGGTGCCAACTCGGCAATCTGGCCGGATATCGTGGATTGTGCAGGAGCTGACAACGGAATGTGCGACTGCGCCAGAGGATCAACGCAACGTCGAGTCCATATCTCCACCATCCGCATCGGCATCTGATGTCCAAAATGCGGAAGAGTGAGGAACTGCAGAACGTTCGCCCACCGCAGCCATTCGCGCCATCGCGCAGCGTGCTCGGGACCACCAACCTCCGTGTGGCGGTCGTCCAGCACGCTGAGCACTCCCGTCGTGGGAACGTGGTCCGCGGGATCGGCAACCACGATCAGCGGCAATCCACTCAAGCCCGACCGGGGTACCAGCATTACGGTTCCGTCTGATTCCGAATCCGCCTTGGTTCCAGCGAGGAATGAATTCAGGCTCGCATCAAAGCTTCCCGGTTTCACCATGATCGGGGCATCAGATCCGTGTCTTCCCGGATTCACAATGGCCAATACGGTCCCTTCCGCACCATCACCCCACACTGCAGCGTCGGGGTCAGCCAGGTACTCGATCATGAAGTCGATCGGGTTGCCCCACAACAGTTTCAAACGGGGATCGTCGATGCCAACACTCGCAGCATTCTGAATCTGTTGGTGAACAAGGTCCGGCACTGCAGCCTTCAGAGAATTCGAAATAAAGGCCTGAACATCGTCCCACGAAATCGACCACACTCGCCGGCCTTCGCGACGGAGTGCATCCCGCTTCACCGCATCGTCATCAGTTCGGTTGTGCTCAACGCTCGCATGGAATTTCGCACCGTCCAGGTACACCGCAACGTCGCAACCCTGCGCATCGCTTCGTGTCAGGAGGAAGTCCGGTTGCGTCGCAATCGATCCCGCTCTGACGTCAACCAGCGGTCGCATTCGCCACCGCCGAGGCTCTCCGTCCGGATTGGCGAGTCGTAGGTCAAGCTCTTCACCCTTGGAGCCAATTGCGGCTTCGATTGACCATCCGTCTCGGGCTGCTATCCGTTCCTTGAGTGCCTCGCGGAACTGCAGTTCCAATTCGCTGAGTTGAACTTTGGCTATGTCGACTGTGCTGACGGTCGGAATCTTCTCGACATCCCAATCTTGAAGGAAGTTGTCGAGCAGCCCCAGTGCCGATTCTCGTGATGCATTGGGCATTTCACGCGACTGAAGGACTCCATACAGGCATCGGTGGCACGCGGCCCGACCTTCGAGTCGGCACGGGCACGCGGCAAGAACATCCCGCGCGAGGGTGAGAATATGCCGCAACCGTTCAGGCTGCCCGAAGCGGTCGAGGTAACCGGTGCCGCCAGGGACAGTGTCATGTAAGACAAGGAAGCGCCTCACCGAACCCATACCGTCGCTCATGCTCGACGCAACAACCGCAAGGTGCTGAGGGTCGCCACCGAAATCTCGCCGCAGTCCGAGTAGCAACGCTCCCTTGAAGGACGTCATCGTCGTCTCGAAATGCAACAACGAAACCGGCAGCAACAGCCGGACAGCTTGCGTTTTCAGCTCATGAGAGAGCAGCAGCTTCTCCCACTTTTCAGCTGTCCCTCGCCTGGTCGCGCAGTAGCCCCGGTGGCGGGCCTTATCCTTTTCGGTCGCCTTCTTGGCCACGACACCACAGTGAGAACATGTAGTGAATCCTGCTGCCGACAGTGTCTCGCCGGCAATGATCGTCTCGTTGCCAGACACATCACCTAACCCGACGTTGATCGAACGTATTACCGCAGACCTCGCGTACTCGGCGCCGAAGACCGTTTCTTTCAGCTTCCATGCGTCGACGATGTCCGCGGGGTCGATATCAACCCCGGTGACACGGCCGAAGTAAGTTTTGGTTCTGTCGTCGGCGTCCTCATCAATCAGAACATCGTCGAGACGGTGCACAGCTGATACCCGCTGCAACGGCAGAACCTTGTGCACTGCACCGGCATCGGTCACTGCTGAGCTATGGCATCGCGGGCACGCGGTCAATGGCGCCGACGCGTTGGTTGTCCCCCAACCGCAGGAAGGGCACAGCCTTGTATTCGCCCAGAGTGGTTGCGAAAGCGGCCCGACGTCGACGGCATCAACCTCCACTCGTTTGCCACTGGCATAGAAGTACGCTCCCGGCGCCAACTCGGTGAGTGCGCTACTGCTGCTTCGTTCGTAGGTGAGGTCGAGTGCTTGCGGCTCTGGGGAGTCATTCTCGTTTGCGGTCCACCAGAGGTGCACGTCGAGCGTGGTGGAATCGTCGAGCAGGTTGTAGTTCGGCAGTAGACCGACCCCACTCAACCCCGTCAGCGTTTCTTGACGTCCGCGCTCACGTAGTTGATCGCCAAGTGCTCGCGACTCCCCCATACAGCGCTTCCGATCGTCCTTTTGCTTGTCGTCGAGATGACCATGCTTGTCGATCTCGGCGACGGTTTTAGCGAGATCGTTGAGACGACTCCGAATTTCGTCAGAGTCCGTTTGCCACGCCAGTGCTACTCGCGCCGCGCTCTCACGGAGCCCTCCGCTGGCGAAGTCCTTCACCGAGGACTCCGCTTCCGGCACAAGCTTCTTACCGAAAAGCCCAAGGAACTCTGAGCTCAGAGAGTCAGCGGCCGCAGTCGCAGCGTCGACCACAGCACGCAACCACGCTCCATCCGCCATACCTCCGCTCAACGCTGCGCTGAGCTTGGGTGGCATCACAGGTACGACGCCGAGACCACCAGTTGCGAGGCGGTCCAACGTGAATGCGAAGAACTGGCGGTAGAGCAACTCCGTCGCATTGAGATATGCACCAGGCGGCAGCACCTCACCGGCGAGCAGGTGGCCTGGCTGGGCAAAGTAGTAGAGGTCACGAGGCGAACTCGGCACAGCAGCGAGAACGAACGCATTACCTGTCGAACGGCCGGCACGTCCGATCCGCTGAAGGTAACTGGCAGTGGACCGTGGGAGCGAGGCTAGTGCGACGGTACTCAGGTCACCGATGTCGATACCGAGTTCCAGCGTCGGCGTACACGCGAGGATGTTGGGGTCAACAGGCGAGCCACCACTCTTGAAGCGCGCCTCCACTTCCTCTCGCTCTTCCCTGTCGAGCAGTCCGGTGTGCTCCGCACTCACGATCCGCCGGATGCGCCCCGACTGATACATCTTCCGGTAGAAGTTTTCGGACTCCATCTCGACTAAAGTCAGAGTGCCGGGACACCGCATTCGTGGGCAGGGAGCCCCGGTCCACAGTGACTGCCGCTGCTTCGAGCTGGGCTGCACGTGATGACAGATCGGGCACTGCAACCGAGCAATGTCGTTGGGGTCCAGAATGATCCGGTCTGGCGCGAGGCCGTAAACCTTGGATCCCTTTTCGCCACTGCGTCGTTCGAGGGGACCGTCTTCGCTTGCGAGAGAGTCGATTACGTCTGCGAGTAGCGCTCTAGCTTCAGGCGCCGTCACGCCAAGGCACCGCCTCGTCCAATCGGTCAGCCAGGACTCACCTCGCGGATTGACCGCCATGAAGTCTGTGTCACCAGCCGCACCGGTAGTTAAAAAGCCGGGAGCAGGTCGCCCAAGCGGGAATTTGGGCATTCCCTCAGCGCTACCACCCCAAATCGACCAGCGTCTGCCTTCATCACGGATGTAACGCGTGAGCCATTGGTGGTAGACACCGCCGTTCACCCGAAGATGCTCCAACAACCCCAAGATCCAGATGTCATAGCGAGGCCCGCCCACGGACTCAGATTCAAGCTCGAGCTGTTGTGGCCTCTGGTCAGGCACCTCGAGACTGAGCTGGCCCGAGGGTCCCCCTCCAAGATTCAGGCTCAGTTGTGGCAGGTTCTGGTGAATGTCGTGAACTCGCTGCGAAAATAACGCCAGGTCAACGTCAACATCGACAGCCATCGCGCCGGCGAGCTCAAGAGTGCGACCCACGCGGGCATTCAGCCCCGCTTCCAGCTGTGCTTGGAATGCGATCCGCACCCCCAATAGTTCGCGCATGCGGCTTCTGGGATCGTTCTCCAGCCACGCGCCGTCAACTCCCGTACGACGTACAAAATCCGGCGGAGTAATCGAGTAAAGCTGATCGACGGGAATGTCGGCGACAAGTCGATCGGACGTTTCCTTAAGAGTTGTCCGTTCGCCGTGAGTCGCACCCAGCAGAGCGGATCGAAAGTTGAACTGGAAGGCGCGGCCCTCAATGAACGCCGCACGGTGTGCGGCGTCCTGCACCGAATCGGTGAAAACGAGAGTCTTCTTCTCACTATCGGCTAGAAGAGTGGATCCGAACTCACTGGTTAGCCCGACGCTAAGCAGCGTGGCGACACTTGACCCCATGAATCGGATTGCGTTCTTCGCGCCGCACGAGGGGCATGTCTGATCGAATGCCGCCTTTTCGTCTGGAGTGCAATGGACTGCAAGCGCATTCGCGCTCGGAACCGACCCGATTTCAAGCGTATCTGGGTCGAGATAGCTGACGCCTTTGTCGCTTTCATCTGCGAGTAGCAGGGCACGTGTTTTGAATCGGGTGGTCAGTCGGGCACTGTCTCGCCAGATTGTGACGGGATCATGACCGAGCTCGTCACCGAGTTCCGTTGTCGTTGCAATCCATCCGGAGTGTCCGCACACACGGCAATGTGCCGCGGGCAGAAATGTGCCTTCGGTTGGTAGCCCGTCGTGCCACCAGTCGAATCTTGTTTCGCGACTAAGGCTTCGGAGCATGCGGGTAAGTTCCCGTACCCAGAGCTGAACCTGGACGTTGATCATCGGCCGCAGGTTGCCGTTGTCATCCTTGATTCTCGCAACAGACATCAATGCAAGGAACTTGAGTAACGCCTGCTGCACCTCGAGAGGTTTCGTCGAGTTATGCACCCCCCAGGGGAGAACACCGGCCTGAGTGATCCTCGTGACCGCATCGGCCGGTGTGAGGGGCTCACCACCAAGAGTGTCGATCACGACGCGAGTCAGGAAATGAGTCCGCAGAGTTTCGCCAATTTCTACGGGGTCGGCATAGTCAATCTCAGCCGCGTGCGCGCCAGGTTCCACCGAGGGCTGAAGCACGGCTCGCGCCAACGGTTCCCATGATCCTGTGACTGAAGCATCTACCTCCGGAGCATCCAGGATCGCGTCGACCGAGGGGATCTCAAGCCCAAAGTCGACGTGCGGCACAACATCTGCAGCGGACAGTGACGTTTCGGTGATCAGCGATTCGGGTGCGAACTCAGTGCCGAAGATCGTTTCAGCGAACTCTCGCAATTCATCTGAGCGAGTGCCTCCACCAAGTGTCGCGGATGTTGCGACGGGAGTGATACGCCCCAGTGGCCGTCCGTCCTCAGCCACTCCAATTCGCGAGCCGAGCCGACGGATGAGCATCGCTACATCGGTTCCCTGAGCCCCGTCGTAAGTGTGAAACTCATCGAGCACGAGATATTGCAGTGATGCAGCAGCGTTGTCCCACAAAGGTTTATCGCCTGAGCGAAGCAGCAGCAGATCGAGCATCTTGTAGTTGGTGAGCAGGATGTCAGGCGGGCGTTTCCGTAGCTCGTCGCGGTGGTCCACCAGCTGGTTGCGGGTTCGAGTCCTACGTCGGCCTTCGCCACCGATGTAAACGCCGGCGGTGACCTCACTGAGCTGAGGATCGTCGTGGAGGTAGTTCGCTAGACGACGAGCCTGGTCAGTGACCAATGCGTTCATCGGGTACAAGATGATCGCTTTGATCCCGCGCTCCCCACGGGCTGCCGATCGCCGAGCGTGGTCAAGAAGCGGGACGAGGAAGGACTCCGTCTTACCCGAGCCAGTTCCGGTAGTCACGATCGTGGGCTGCGCGCCTCGCCCATGCGTTGAAAGCCGATCGAACGCCTGCGCTTGATGCTGAAAAGGTTGAAAGCCCTTTGGCATCCATTCCAGCGGCGATTTCCAACTCGTCGCCACTTGCTGGTAAGGCGTGCGGAGCTTGAGGTACGGACCACGGAAGATCCCGGTCTCGGGATCACGAAGGAACTCGCTGAGTGCCTTGCCCGCGTTGGCATCTGCCAGCGAAAAGGTGGTGGACAGGTACTCCGTAATTGAATCCCGGGTTTCCTCTGCCAGGAGCGAGGGAAATGTCGGGGAGGTGCCCTTAGCCATTTAGCCCAAGCCTCCTCTCGAATTCGGCGTAGGCGGCGCGCATTTCGGCCTCACGATCCGGTTTGTAGAACCACGGCACATCGTGTTTCTCGTCAGGAGGGAAAGGCTCGTAGCGACTAAGGAGATCTCCACTGTCTTCACCCTCAAGATATGCCTGCAAGAGTTTGTAGTCGTTCTTCTGCTGCCTAACACCCTGGGCGTGATGCTCCTTCGCGACCTTCCTGCCCCGAGCATCAAAATACATCTCGTATTCGTACTTACGCAGAACTGGGAACTGTGCTCGAAACATCAATGCCAGATGCTCAGCCGAGAGGCCTAACATCAACGCGGCCAACGCATCGATCTCGACAAGGGCCGCCCGACGTTCAAGATCCGTCCTCAACGGCGTACCAACAGTCCATGGTAGTTCGACGGCACCCAAATTCTGCAGCTGCCGGGACGCCGGAGTCCACGAATCACTAACGAACGAGTCCGCGTAGAGCCCCTCCCAAAGCGGCGCGTAATCGCGGGTCAGACAATTGAGCCGGAGTGTCCGCAATAGTAGGAATGACCAGGCCGGGTGATCTAGCGGCGAGGGAAAACGATCAACGAGCTCAGCGTGAACATGGCTCATCCCACTTACCTTCACAAGATAGTCGAACGGCAGGGAAGCCCAAAGTCCAGCAACAAGCGCAGTGTTGAGAGACTCCCCGGGCTCCACTGCTAGATTCTTTTCGGTATGGACATGCGTAACACATGTCGATACCGTGCACGTGTGCACGGTATGGACATGTGTTACGCCCGGCGGAATTAGTGCTGCATGCAACGACCGCTCAAGCCCGGACTGCGTCATACTCCGCCATGCGACCCGCCAATAGGCTGTCGCAGGACGACCATCCCACCGCGGAATCGCCGCTTCGTAGGATTCCCTGTCACATGCTCGCTGGTAGTTCGTTCGAGCGATCGTCGATTCGGGGAGGTTCTCCAGATCCCAAGTCGTGTAGTCATTTTTGCTTTTACAGAACTGGTTTGGTTCCTTTGCGAAGGGATTTGAGACAGAAAAATGCGGGCCTTGATAGATCGTTTCATCCCATGCGCTTGGATATTCAGTACGCCATTCGATATAACCATCTTCTTTGGCCGCCTTCTCATGCCATAAACTCGACCATTTGTAACCAATATCAGAAAGGCGCCGCGATTGATGAGCAAACACCGACAATATCTCCACGTGCTCGCGCGTCAACGGACGAACTAATCGAGCCTTCCTAGCATGCGAACCCGCTGGGTCGAATAGCAAAGCCCAGTCCCGGAGAACCCCTTCGTCCACGTAGATCACACGCGATCCGTGCGATCGAATATCGCGCTCACCCCAAGGGTATGCCACGCCGGGAATCTCATCCGATCCTACACCGGAGAGACTTCCTTCGATCGTTGTAATCGACTGAAGATTTGTAAGCATGGTAAATGAGATGGGACCGGCTGCAGCATAAATATGAATACCAAATGTTTGCGATGGACTTTCGACTCCATCGAACCATCGGTTGGCCTCAATGAAATTGAAGTACCTTGTCAACCTGAAATAAGTTTCTGTCCGAAGATTCCCCGCCTTGGGGTCGGTGAAGTGCCCCTCAGGATGCAATAGGCCAACAATACCGCCACTCCCTGAACTTCTCCATACCCTTTCCATGAAATTCGTATAGAGGTTGGTCTGCACCCCTGCCAACACTGGATGCTCCACCGCCGACCCCAAGTGCTCCACAGTCCCCGCCCATGACGACACGTCCCCGAGGTACCGCATGCGCGCCCACTTATCCTCTAGCAACGCGGATCTCCGCGATTTGAACGTCTTTTCGGGAATCTTCTCCTGAAGTAGGAAGTACGGATCAGATTCGGCCAGCGTTACGTCGTCCTTCCAAACCGGCCGCACCCATGGCGGATTCCCTACCTGTAAGTGGAACCCACCATCTTGGAAGACATGTGCAAAGTCCAGCTCCCAATGAAAGAAACCTTCCCGTTGCGCTATCTCCCGCGCGGTGCCCAGCCACTCATGCTCCGTGACAATGCGCCACACGTCCCTCATACCGTAGAAGCTCTTCTCCAAATCATCCATCTCTGCGAGCTGGCCGAAGTCCTCGATCGTCTCGTGAAACATCGCCTGCGCAGTATCATCTCGCCGCGCCCCGTCGCGACCGAGCAGTGACTCCAGGGTATCGATCCACTCGTCCAAGTCAGGCGGACTCGAACGTCGGATATCCTCGTCCTCGACGGTTCCGGTAACGGGCCAAAAGCTCAACGCGCACCACGCGTCCATCGCCATCCGCAGCCTCAAGTAGGGCCCCTCCGGGTCGAGCAGTGCGGACTCGACTTGTTCGCGGGACACTGCGGCGTTCACAGGCTTCAGCTGGGCGCCCCAAACTGCGATGTCACGGGCGATCTCGTGTTCGCTGATCTGCAGCCGGCGCAACGACAGTTCCCACAGCCGTTCCACTCTGCGCCCTAGCGCACGAAGTCGATCTAGCTGCTTCCTGTCCGGCTTTTTCACCGCAAGCTTGCGCCAGGTCCGCAACTCCTCGGCCGCCTCCGGCTCAAGTTCCTTTGCCCGCTTGTCTGCTCCGACACATCCCCAGCCCTCAGATGGAAGCAGAAAGTGGTGGATCTCACCGTCTCCGACTGGCCCTTCAGAAAGCGGTCGATCCGTCGGAGGTGTCTTCAACCAGTTCCTCTTGGCCCTTCCAAGTGCGGTGAAATCGTACGTTGCTCGACGGGCACCGATCAAAGAGTTGCCTCGACGCAGGTGCAAACCAAACCATGGCGCCTGAAGCCCCCTGTGCATGACATTGAGCCAAAGCGACACCTCCGCAAGTTCAACAGCGGTGGCATTGAGGTCCACACCGTAGGCGCGATGAAGCGCCAGGTATGCCTTGACCTTCTGGAGCTCAGTCGCATAGTCCTCCGGCTGAATGCGGTCGCCGAGTTCATTCTGGCGACGGGTCAGATACTCAGCAGAAAGCTGGTTGATCGCCTCATTCAGGAAGGCGCCACTGCCGAGCGCTGGCTCACAGATCCGGTACTCAAGGATCTCGGCGGCAGTCGTCTCGTCACTGATCAACTCGGCCAGCGAATGCTTGACGACCGTTTTGGTCAACACTTCTGGGGTGTAATACGAGGCGCTGCGCTGGCGATCCCGCCCTGAAAGTCGAAAGACGAAGCTGCCCTTCGGGTGCCGAACAATATCCTTGCGACCTGCCAGTCGATCTTCACGCCAAACAATATCCTCGGCGTCATAATCACCCGACTTCGTGGACGGCACGAGCCATGAGCCCTTGTCTGCATTGCCGTCTTTCGCTACCTCGACCATGTCGTCATCTGCGATCAAGCCTGAGTAGGACATCAACCCCTCGTATACCGCGCCAAGCTGGTTGATACCGAGCTGCGCGTAAGAGATGTAACCTCGCTGCTTGTTCTTGTTCTTCGAGGGCTTCGACAGAAGTAGCAGCGTCAGCACTTCCTGCAGTACCTTATTGCTGATCTTCGCGTCGTCAATCAACGGCGTACGGGCGGGATCGAAGAGGTCCGACCTCATCGCCTCGAACACGAGGCCATCGCTATTTCGACTCTCAGCGCCATGCCCATCATTGACGAGCCTGAACAGTAGGTTCAGAGACTCGTGTAGGTGGTGCCCACCAGCCGACTTCCCTGTCAGCGGCACCTGGGTGATTTCACGCAGGCGGTCAAGGCCGTAGCCTGATCCGTACTCAGGTGCGCCGACCGGCAGAATTCCAAGCTCTGGGCGCGCTTCAGCGAAGAGTAGGAACAAGATTCGATACAGAAAACGCAACGACTGGATAGTCAAATCCCGCGGCAGCTCAGGAATACCATTGACCGGTCTGCCAGCGGCGCGACGCTGATCAAGAACCTCGTTGGCAATCTTCTCAATCGAAATACGAAGACCCTCACGAAGATCTTCGCTGACACCCACCGCATGCTTCTCGGAATCCTCGGTAAAGGCATCCAGCGCCGTCTTGCCGTCATCGTTCGGGAGCAACACGTCAGCCGACCAAAGACCCGCATGGTGTGCGAGCTCGCCAGTCGCTTTCTCGTCACGTCGGTCCAATGCCGTTGCAATATCGAACGCCAGGTACCGGCCCTCAGACCAGCGAGCCGCATCAGTCAGGAGCACGACGCTACCCGCAACAACGAGGAGATAGCGCGGAGCATTGTCACTGACAAAAAGCTGCGTGACAGCTTTCGATACTGATCCCAGCAGCTCAGTCTTTACGCTCGTGATCGACAGTTGCAGAGGCGAAATCAATTCCGCGTCGTTCGAGAACAGGCCATCGGCGTCGATAGCCGGTACGGCCTGCAGGATGTGCAGCGCGTCCGTCGCAGTAACACTGGCGAATCGCCCGAGCAAAGAGACGGCAATCGGCGTTTCACCCTGGAAGGTTTCGAGAACAGTTACGGTGCTGTCGAAACCGACTGCACTAAGCAGCATTCGATGAAGGTCTGTCACCGATTCGACGTAATCCGTATGACTCGGTTCGGGAAGTTTTCCTAGCGCAGTCAGGTAGCTGCCGCTGATTGCCGACAGTCCCTTTATGGGAGTGTCCTTGCCCTGGGAAGCGAGTTCCTTCCAGCCTTTCGCAAGGTCCTTCAGCTTGTTGGGGAAGACCTCGGCAAGCCAATGCTCGGATAGATAGTCGTTGACGTTGGAGACTGAATCGAACATTGGTTACAGACCTGCTTTCGGCACAATCACAGCAACGACGCGAACAAAGGGGTCACCGCTGGCAGCGAGTGAGTCAATGAGAGCGGAAGATTCGTCGAGCGTCTCGGAGATCTCGAGCTTCGATCCGGTTCGCCGTCCCGAGTCCGTCACTATCTCGAGAACTGTTTGTTCCCAACCTTTCAAGCTCTTCCGATACTCATCGATACGTCGGAGCAAGTCCGCTTCGAAGTCGTCGCGGCGGTCGCGAAGGTGTTCAGTCGCAGCATCCACCGCAGCAGGGACCAGGGCCTGCAGCACTTCCAAATCTACGTCGCCGAAACCAGCATTGGAGGCGCCTTCCCTGATTCCTGCTTGGTCCAAGGTCTCGTCGAAATCGCCTATTTCGGGATTGCCAGGCAACCCACGAACTGCGCCCCAGTGCGCAATTGCCGGTTGCCCCTTGGCATTCGACCAGACTGCTTGAGTCAAGAAGACCGGCTCGCTGACAGCTCCTGACAGGACTGGTATCTCGTTGCGTCCGAACCGAGACACCGATCGGTCAGCCGCCCAATCAAGAACTGGGTGAACTGGGGCAAGGAAATGAACGTCCGGCCACGCACTGTCAGTTGACTTCCGAGCTTTATCGAGCCTGCCTTCGGCGAATTCAACACTCCCCGATACTCGTAGGCGTTCAACAATTTTCTGTTCGACGAGATATTCAGAGGGCAGATCACGAAACCGCGGCACAAGATCTGCCGGCGGGTTGAAGGCGATCATGTCTGTATCTTCGTCGCGAGAGATATCCAAGCCGTGGCCGCCGGGTTCGGACGCGACGTCCTTCAATGCGTCCGCGAGGAAATTGTCGTCGTCCTGGAACAACGAACGCCGTGGGGCGCGCTCGGGTGTCGGGTCGCCGGTATGGCTGCCAGCCGTTACTTGGAGTTGCGCAAACGGATTCAAGGCTGCAGGCGTCGGCTCCGGAACGACGTCATCCAGATCCTTCCCTTCACGAATCGCCTGGATAACGGTCTTCTCTTCGATGTCAGCGTCATGCACATCAAGGAGCACTCCGGCGTCACCCAACGCGAGATTCGCTTCGTGTTCCTTCTGGAGCAGCTTGGTGACCACACGCAAGTCGCTCGGCACGTCATCGGAGTCGCTGGTAAGTGCTAGTGCCGCAATCTGCGGTTCGTGCATTTGCCCGTATCGGTCGATGCGGCCGTTGCGCTGCTGAATCCGAATGAATGACCAAGGGAGGTCGTAGTGCACGAGCTGATGGCATTCCTTGTGCAGGTTCAGGCCTTCGGAAGCCATGTCGGAAGCGAGTAGGACTCGAATTTCAGAATTGGCCTGGCCGAAGCCCTCCACTACCGACTGAACCTTCTCGTCAGGAAGTCCAGCATGCAGCACCTGAACTGCCTTGGCCGGAAGTTTGAGTGCCTTCGAGACCTCAGCCCCCAGCCACGTCAGGGTGTCGATTCGCTCCGAGAACACGACGACGCGGGTCGTGGATCCCTTCCCCACGCCGACGGACTTCAGATGTTCGACGAGCGATTTGAGCTTCGACGATCCTTGGTGATCAGCTTCTTCGGCGAGAGCATCCAAGCGCACCAGCGCTTTTGCCTCTGGAGATGATGCGGAGTCGAGAGACTTCAACCGTCGACCGACGCTTGCACGGAGGGCCTTCGGGGACGAGAGAAATGCCTTGAACAGCGTCCAGGGAAAGAGCTGGCGCCCTTGCCCTGTGACGACAGGATCGCCCGTCGGGTGAAGCCATACGTCCTCGAGTTCGCGCAACAGAGCTACCTCGGCTGCATTGGGAACAACCTCAATCACGCGTGGGGTACGTCGTTGCTTCCACCGATGCGCGACATCCAACTTGACGTCGGGTGAATTGCGGTGCCTTCGGACATAGAGGTGCTCGATATCCTTGGCGGTGTACTCCTCACGATCCGCAATGGCGGTTGGATCGAGGAGATTGATCAGTTCTGCAAATGACTTTGATTCCCCGTTATGGGGCGTGGCACTAGCCAGAATTAGTGCATCAGTCTGTGCTGCAAGAAGTCTGGCAAGTTCGTTGTTCTGGGATGTGCGGTTGATCAAGTTGTGGCACTCGTCGATCACGACGGCGTCCCACTGCTGATCCTTCAAGTGATGCTTGTACTTCGCAGGATTCTTGAGTGTGTCAATCGAAACAATGACACGCTTGTAGTAGCTGAACGGATTTCGCGAACTCGGCAAAGTCTGCTTGACCTTCTGAATTCCATTCGAGTCCAGGCGCACCAACGGTATTGCGAACCGCGTCCACAGCTCATGCTGAAACTGTTCAAGCACCGCTCGTGGAGTGACAACCAGGATGCGCTCGCCACGACCACGCCGGATGAGCTCCGACAACAAGATACCGATCTCAAGTGTCTTGCCGAGTCCCACTGCATCCCCTATCAGGATCCGGGGCCGGAGATTCTGTAGCGCCTGCGCGGCCGGACGGAGCTGGTAGTCCATTCGGTCGAGCAATGCCCGGTCCCCTACCGCGATACGGGTGTCGCTTGTAGGAACTGGACTGCCGCGTCGCACAGATTCGAGCCAGAGCCTCGAACGTCGGAATCCTGCAGACTCATCGATCACGAGCTTGCCGTCCCGCGGGTCTAGTCGATCAATCGTGTCGAGAGCTCCGAAAAACACCGCGTCCTGATCACGAACCAACTCACTGACACCGGTGACCTCGACGCGAGCCCCATCACTTTCGGTGTTCCGGACTGCTCGAACGAGCCATTCCTCGTCACGAACAACTACGCGTTCACCTGCGGCAATATCAGCCACGTGTCACTCCTCATATCGGACAGCCAGATCAGATTAGCCCGCGAAACAAACCCGTCCGTGCAGCACTCCAGGCAACGGCCAGACACATCACATGGTGAGGTGCCATTCACCACCCCACCATGTGATGCCAGACCTAGCCGGCAGCGACAAGGGCGCTGAACAATCCTTCGTTCTCCTGGTTGTTTTCGGGAGAACCGAACAACAACGCACGATCCAAAAAGGTGTTGTTCAGCTCGCACGATGTCTCAGGAGCCAGCACACAGGCATGACACGCTGCCAGGTTAAGCGCGTCAGTTCCGGATGCACCTGCTTCGACACAGACTGGGTCGGCTGAGCACCAGGACAGTCGGATTAGTCCTTCATGGAGTGCACTTGCGAAGGACTCGGGCTCTGCCTGTGAAGCCACGCCTCCCAGGCTTCCTGCCGAGTCAGAACTTGCTGTGTAGATCAGCAGCCCGGCCATCTCGTCATCGACAAACAGCCGTTCGCGCAGCGATGCCGCCGGATACCCCGCGTCAAGCGACAGCTGATCAATCAACACATGCGCGAGCGTATGAATCGCCACCTTCACGATGTCGACCTCGGCAGCCTCCGTTCGCCCAAATTCAACTGCCTGTCGATCTGCGGCTCGCTTCAGCAACTTGCGACGATCCTGAGCGAATCGCTCCTTCGCCCAATCATCGAGTTGAGCCCGATCAAACGCTACAAACACACCCTCGCCGATGACTTCCATCGCCGGAAGCCAGCTTTTCCGGCCATGCGACAGTTCACAGAGACCGTCGGCGCCAAGTTCATTCACGCCGTTAAGCCGCGAAAAGCCGTACAGGGCACGAACTTCCCGAAGTCGGGTCACCTTACGCACTTCCGTGACACAGTCCGGCAGTGACGAGTCACGATCCATTTTGATACTGACAAAGTCGGAGCCTTGACTCTCGTCACGGCCATCGATCAGCGCCGAATACTCTTGCTTTCGGAGCGCGTCTTCCGTGAGTTCCTCGTCCTCGTCCCCTCGGCGACGTTCAGCCTCGGCATTGATCTGATCGACCGAGAACTTTCCATTCGATGAAGCCGCGATATTCGTCAAGAGTTTATCAGTCACGGCCTCAGGGTCCGCCAGGGCGATCCAATGCCGGTCTACAAATTTCGCAAGTGCTTCCGAATATGGCGGAATCGAGATCGCCGATCGCACGGCAGGCAACCAGACGTTCGACGCACCGCGCTGAAGCACCCTCGGGATCTCCGCGCAATCCTGCTTGTGATCGAACCCCAGCCAAGGCCGCGCACCACTGCAGTGACCGTATTCGGCAAGAGCTTTAGGGCCGAAGGTTCCGTCCAACGACTTCGGATTCACGCCGCAGGTGCACGTCAGAACCAAGTCAGCCAGCGACGAAGTCTTACCAAGGGACTGCATACGCATCTCATGGTCTTCACCCTCACTGCTTTGTCCCTTGTGAAGCCAGCGATAGTACGGAAATTCGTCGATGTGCCCCTTGTTGCATGCAGTGATCAGACGAAACGGTGCCAGGTCAGCCTTGTCCTTACATTTATTACATTTCGCGACGTTCCAATCCCCCGAGAGGTCAAAGATCGATCCGATCCTGCGGCAGGACGGGCATACCTGAGTGTAAGGAAATCTGATGACAGGGACATCTCGAGCTGTTCCTGCGGGCGGTGACTTCAACTCCCGAACCCGCAGCGAACGCGCAAGGCGTGGCTCGCTGACGATTGGCGCTCGACTCTCATTCCAGTCGTCCAAGCCTGTGATCATGAAACTTGTTGACTCTGAGGGGAATAGCCCGCCAATTCCGTAAGTGCTCAGGAGCTGGCTACGGCGTGCTTTGGCGCCAGTTGTCATTGTTTTCTCCTCATCGGAATCTGGTACAGGCCAGTTTCTGCATCAACGTCGCGCATGCTCTGAAGGGTTGGCCAGGGAGCCTCGTCCTGCGAATACTCAATCGTGTCGTTGGTCAATGCGGTCGCGGGATCAACCAAGAGAGCCGCATCCAGATTCTTGGAATTTCGATACTTCATACGAGGCTTTTGTTCGCCGGCTTCGGCCCAAACTTCCAGCAGTTTGTCGATCTGGTCGCGCGTATCGTCAGATTCTTCCGAAGCCACTTCTGCGACCCGCCGCTCCAAGATGTCCGCCACCTGCCGGAGACCGTCCCAGTTGTCTTCCGCCAGATACGCAGAACCGTCGGCAGCAAGTCCTGGAACCAGCAGTCTCGCAAGTGAAACCAAAACACCGTGCAGCCCTCGATCTCGGGCACGCGCCGCGAAAGGTGTCGCACTTGTCGCCTCCACTGCCCGGTAAAGAGCTTGGTGGTAAGGAATGAAGCTCTCGTAATGTGAACGGTCACGAGATCTCGCGGAGTTGAAGATTGTGACTACCAGCCCCGGATACTTTCGGCCCACCCGGCTGGTGGACTGGATGTACTCGGCACTCGATTGTGGTTGGCCCATCACCGCCATCAATCCGAGGCGATCGATGTCGACACCCACAGAAATCATGTTGGTCGCCAACACGACGTCGTCTGGTGTTCCGTCGCTGACCGTTCTTTCCATCTGCTTCAACGCACCTGGAATTTCCGAGGATGACACACGACTGGTGAGCTCATTCAGTCGACGAATCTCTCGTGGGTCTCCCTCGCTCCTATTAGCTACGACCCGTAGACGTTCTCTAACGTCTCCTTCGACCTGGAGATACGCACTTCCGAGAACACGCAAACTGTTGAAGTAACCTAGCAGGGTCCAATAGGGATCGCGCGTGTCGTCGTCTCCCTCGAGATCCTTTGCCGCCTGAAGCAGCGCCGAATAGACACGCACCAACAGCGTTGCGTGGCTTGTGCCCGGCGTCATGATGCCCACGTATCGACGTGTCCCGTGGGTGTCACGCGGTGCCGGTTCCGCAAAGAAAGACTGATCTGGGTCGATTCCTGGCGGCGGGAACTGTGCTGCCTCCCTGGCAAATACCGACCTGATCTGCTTCTCAGCACGCCTGATAGTGGCCGTCGATGCGATGACTTTGGCCCTGCCGCGAGTAGTCCCTTCCGCCAAATTCTTCACCTCGCAGGCAGCATCAATCGCGGTTTCATACAGCCCGACCATCGAGCCCAACGGACCCGAAATGAGGTGCAACTCATCCTGAATGATCAAATCCGGGGCATATCCGATACCGTCACGAGCAAACAACTTGCCTACGTTCGCATTCCACGCCATTGCCGCAAACTTGTCGACAGTGCCCAGGATCAGCTCAGGGCGAGCCTGATAGATGTCCTCGTCTACAACATGCACTGGTAGGCCGTCCGCGAAGTCGCAGCCAGCCGTTCCACATGCAATATGCAAGTGTCGTTCCGGCGCAGTTTTCACCGAGTAATTCTGATAGTCCAATTCACTTCCACACCATGGACACTGCGTAAGTTGAACCGGATTCTTCTCGGTCAACTCACGACCAGATTTCAAGTCACGTAAGGACCGCTTAGCCTCATCCAGGGTATTGGGTGTGCCACCTGAACCAACCCATAGACCGATGGAGAATGCGCGCGATCCCAGTTCTGAGTTTGCCAACCGCACAGTTTCAAGAGAACACACGAGCATGGTTGCGCGTTCGAACTGCTGAATTGTCAAGAGCCGCAGCGTGTAGCGCATGATGACAGCCACACCGACGGCCTTCGGATCTTTCAGACGTCGATGAAAGATCGAGAATGCAACCAGGCCGAGGTATGCCTCGGTTTTTCCTCCGCCTGTGGGGAACCACAGTAGGTCTGCGATGTCACGGTCGGGATGGTTCGGATCACTCAAGCCAGGCAAGTTAAGAAGAATGTACGCAATTTGGAAGGGATACCACTGCTGATCCAAACCCTGATCAGCTGTGCCTGTCGCTCCCGAACGAACCCATACCTGCCTTGCACGCTGTAACTGCATCGCCTTGTTGGACAACCGGAATGCCCGCATGGTGTCAGCATCGTTCTGCAAGCGGGAGATTCCTGCATCGATCCGATCGGCCGCCTGCTTCGCAGCTTTCATATTGTTGCGTGCGATGTCCACCAGGTCCGTCTCGACGTCAGCGGTACCGTCGTCGAGCGTCGCCTCGAGGTTTTCAATCCACTGTCGATACTGCCGCGACATTGCGCGCAGGCTCCCCAGAACCTCCGCATCGGGCGCGTCGGAGAGGAAAGACATGCGCAGATTGACCGAATCATCAAGGATGCCCGGCCTCGCACGTGGGACTTCGTGTGTCGGGAGGAACGTTGTCGCAACTTGCGCGATGCACTCGCCGACGGCATTTGCACCCACCCATTCGACCGCACAGCCGTGACCGATCGCGAAAGTCCGCATATTACGGTACAAGAGAGCTGCGCCGTCAAGGTCAGGATCAGAACCAAGATTTCGCTGACGAGAGCGGTCAACGATCGCCGGCGAATCGGTGTCAATGATCAACCCGACTTGGAACCACGCTTTCGCGTCGCGCAGTTCACCTTTCACGGATTCCTGGGTGTTGCGCAAGGCCACAGATACCGTTACTGAACCTTCGCGGACTGGTCGCACATACACATAAAGCTCCAGCCCTTCCGGCATTTCGGGCCGGTAAGTTCCTGGCACGTCAACTGCATGAATGACGGGTTCGATGTCGAGCTCATGACGCTGCCAATCACTTTCCCGGCGGCGTTTCGGCTTCTCCCCGCCGTCGTCTCGCGACTCCAACGGAAGGTAGTACGCGGCCTTGGCGGAGATCTTGACCGTCGTTGCGGCGTCCAACTTCACCGAGAACGTGAGCCCCATCGACGACGGGAATCGCATACGAGCCTGAGCGACCGGGCTGTCTTCGGTCGCAGTCTGATCGCTCGGCTCAGTCCCGTCCGGCTCAGGTTCTTCCTGCAATACCTCATCAGCCGGCCACAAGACCCCGACGATGTACCGATCCAATGGTGCTTCCTTGATCACCTCAGATGCACCATCCCCCGGACCGATCACATCGCGGGACAGCTCCTCGACCATCTCGTCGCGGAACCGATATTTTTCGTCAAGCGAAGAATCAACTGGCGAGCTCACTGCATGTCCTCCATATTCGACCAATCAGGTTGTGCCAGACCAAAAACTCGCGGAGCCAACCAGAATCCTGCAAAACTGACATCCATCTTTTCCGACTTCGCCGGATCTCCCGCCACTGTCTCCACCGAGACAACCGACAACCCGGTTACCGAAGCAGGCCACGACCCGCCTTTCAGGTTGAATGCCCTCTTGAACTCCTCGTTGAAGGTCTCACTGGTCCGTCCGATCGTGTGACCGTCTTCCGTCGTCAGCAAGTACATCGGCAGCTCTGACGTAGACAAATCCAGGTCGAGTGTTGCCTCAAGTCTCTGACCAACCAATGCGTCATCACTAAGTCGAGACTGAATCGCTGCCGCGCTCACTTTGCCGTTACCGACAGGGGCATCAACTTCGACATCGTTGTATCGAAATTCCACAGATCTTGTTCGCTTGGTCTTTGGCTTCTTGCCCGGCACCCGCTCCATCAACCGATCCCGCAACCAAAACTCGGATCTAAAACTCGCCCAGTCCTTCGGAAGCCTGCACAGAAATAGGTCATCGCGCGCCCTACTCAGCGCAACGTACCGACCACGCATCACTACCCACGGGTCTTCGTCCTTCCGCGAGAAATTCGGTTCTACAACGAAGACACGTTCAAACTCGAGCCCCTTCGCTTTGTGCACCGTCGAGACGATGACGTCGGCCGTGTCAGGTTCGGTCAGGGTCAATGGAATCGCGCCCGACCGAATCAACGTACGCAGTCGAGAAAGATTGAGCTGATTATGGTTTCGCGAATCACCTTCTGCAGACTTCAGTAGGTACCATCGGTCCTCGGCCACTTCCGCTGAACAGAACTGGGACAGCGCCTCCTCGACCTCCGATCTGGGGATACGCTGCCCCACCAATGAACCCAATGCCTGCGCGACCCACCTCGCGGCGCCGAACTCTTGTGCAGTCCGTCGAACAACATGGCCCACACCGGCTTCGCGCAGGTACCTCGACACACGAAAGACCTCAGCATTGGTGTTACACAAGATGGCGGTGCGCGAGCCTTCTTGGTGAACCGAGGAAGCCCAATCCTCGATGTCTCCGCGGTCGATGAGGTTCTGTTCAAATTCGTCGAGGACGGCTCGCCCTTCGTCGGCGTTTGCTACCTCACGCAGAACTTCCCCGAGCTCGATAACCTGCTTGGGGTCCAACCCACGTGCACGATAGTTGTCGCCTAGCCCAACTTGCCTGAGCCCGAATTCATCTCGCAGCGCCTCGAAGACAGCAGAGGACGGAGTCTTCGTCTTGGAATCCTCGAGTTGAAAATCGTAGATCCCTTGAAGCGGGTCGCCTAGCGCAGTGATACCGACATCACGATCCAACTTGCGAAGCAATGCCAGCACAAAATCCGCACGGTCCCCCACTAAATCCTGGACCTCATCCATCACCACATGTCGGAGTGTCTCGATCTCATAAGGAACATCGTCACCGTCGACGAGCAATTTCGTTGCCTGGCGAATCCGCGCTTCAAAGGAGCCCACCGGCTCAATATCTGCGTCCAGCAAAAGGCGGCCGGCTAGCGAATCGAATGTACGTACATTTGCTCGAGCTATATCTCGCGCATCTAAGCGCAGCTTGACAGCTTGTACCGCGGCGCGCGAAAAGCTCAACACCAAGATCTCGGTAGAAGCAGACAACTCCTCTTCGGCAACCAGACGGCCGATACGTGACGCCACCACTTCGGTCTTGCCTTGACCGGCCCCGGCAACGACGAGCAATCGCTCACCGATGGGAGCGTCTGAAACCTCGCGCTGTGGAGCATTCAATTCCATTGCACACTCTGGCCCACTCATCACTACCTCTTTCGCAACCGCCGAAATGATGGATCGTCATCTCGGGTTCAAATGCGTCAATATTGTCATGTTTCGAAGGAATCGCCCTCGCACCCGGTGCGCGATTCGTCGATCAAAGTAATGCTCCCAGCGCGGCAGCGCTTTCAATCTATATCGGTCAGTAAGCGCTGACTGTTGCAACAACGCCAAACACCTGGACCCAAGGAAATCGATCACTGGCACCTGTCAGACGATTTCTCATCACCTTGCTCGGCCAATTCTCCCGAGCCCCGATGAACAGACAACCGACGCCTAGCCATGCCCTCGCAGTCGGCGCTACCAGGTACCCTTCACGTGTGCGCGCGAACGAATCGACGATCCAGGTACTCGACCTCTTCGCAGGCGCCGGCGGGCTGACGCAGGGCCTCCACGAATCCAGTGCGAGATACCGAGTCGCAGGGGCAGTCGAAATGGATCGAGCCGCTGCTGAAACGTACAAACAGGTCTTCGGTGAAGTCATGCATCAAGGCCGGATCGAGGATTGGCTCCAAACCCACACGGTCCCCGACGTCGATCTTGTTGTCGGCGGGCCACCCTGCCAGGGTTTCTCTGCACTTGGTCGTCAGGATGCTGACGACGCCAGAAACCAGATGTGGCGTCACTATGCAAAAACGGTGGCCCTTGCCGCCCCGAAGTACTTTGTACTCGAGAATGTCCCGCAGTTCCTGAAGTCGCCTGAGTTTCAAATATTCTGCAAGATCACCGAGACAGGCGGCGAACTCGCCGACTATGTCTTGACACCTCACACGCTGAACGCTGCAGATTACGGCGCGCCACAAGCACGGAAACGTGTTGTGGTCATTGGACGGCATCGCGACATGGAGGACCCTGGCGAACCACAGAAAACCCACGTGGACGCACATGTCACCGTTGGTGAAGCTCTCCGTGGGATCAAAGCCCATGTAACCGAACAACTCCTGCCAGAAGGTCGCTTCATAGAATTGGAAGACGGCAAGATGCTGCCCGGTGAGTTCAAAACAACCGAACTGCATCTAACTCGAAACTTCGAGCAGCTCTCGCTGGATCGATTCGCAAGCATCCCGATCGGCGGAAACAGATTCGATCTGCCCGATGAGCTGAAGGCGCCGTGCTGGCGAAGGCACACAACTGGTTCCGGCGACGTCATGGGACGGCTCCACTCGGACCGACCGTCGGTGACCATACGCACCGAATTCTTCAAGCCAGAAAAGGGTCGCTACCTCCATCCCACAGAGAACCGAGCAATCACCCACTTCGAAGCAGCTCGATTGCAGGGATTTCCAGACGATTACAAGTGGGTAGGCTCGAAAACCGCGATCGCGAAGCAGATCGGAAATGCAGTGCCCATCAAGCTCGCATCAGCAATCGGAACACTTCTCTCTCGGCATTTATAACTGTGTGACGGATAAGGTGTCGGTGAACGGGATTCGGCGACGCCAGTCTCGATACTGATCTTGGGGGAGGTGCTTCAATGGAGCAAGACAACATTCAGAAGCTCGTCGACGAGCTCTACCGGGGCCGCTCGCGAGCGTGGGACGCAGCGCTGGTAACCACTCAGACGTTTCTGGAAACACTGGCAGACGAGCTGTTGGACAACGTCGACCGTGACCGAATGAACGCCAAGAACGCGCGTATCAAGTCGCCCGAACGCGCCGCAGACAAAGTTCGTCGCAAGATCGCCGAAGCAAAGATTGCGGTGCCAACGACACCGGAAGCGGTGATTGACGCCCTCGGCGATCTGGTCGGCATCAAGGTATTGTGCAAAAGTCCCAGAGACCAGCTTGCGTTCAGTCAAGCACTCGAGACGTCCTGCCGTTCGTCTCAATGCTCGATGCGTTTTGCAGAAGAACCAATCGACTACGTCTCCAGCCCCAAGGACAGCGGATACCGCGCGTACCACGCCGTTCTCCTCGTTCGGGTCCCAACCCATCAAGGCGATCTCGATGTAAAGGTCGAAGTTCAGATCAAGACCAGACTCCAAGACGCATGGGGTGAGTTGACGCACGAAGACATGTACAAGCCTGGAGAGGCGCTGAAGCCAAACGAGTTTCACAATAACTACGCCAAACAAATGGCGGGATTGCTGGCGCAAGTTGACGAAATGGCTGACAGTCTCGCTGAAGAGCTTGATCAGCAGACTTCTCCATTGGCACCGTCTGAACGTGGGCCGGCCCGTGTCTCAAATGGGAATAGTGAGCGCCCCGCAACCATATCTGCGCGGGTCACGAAGACCGGGCCCAAATATGCCCTTGCTGTCGGTCCCGATGGGCGTCGTGGATTGATTCCTGCTCGCTCTGTTCGTGAAGCCGTCCGTGAGACAAAACGGATCGATGTTGATGTGTATCTCAGCATTGGCGATGAAGTGTCCGTCAATGTCGAGGAAACCGACGACGCTCTGTATTACCACCCGATCAAAATCGGGTGATTCGCTCGTCCCGACTTGATCTTGGAGTGCTCACTTGTCGCTGATCGCCTGGCTCGACACGTCCGCTGAGGAAGAACGACGAATGCGCGAACTCGTTGCGCTCTTCAGCGAACCCGGAACCCTCGACAATCTCGGTATCGGTCAGATCCGAGACGGACTCGCAGACCGCCTGTTCCCCGGGATCTCCACCGTCCAGACGCGGGCCCGCTATCTGGTCCTGATTCCGTGGACATTCCAACGAGCAGCGCTGCGCAAATCAGGTGCAGCGCTGGTCAAAGCTGCAGACCGAGAACAACGCGAGGTACTGCTCGCACTCCGCGAGGCCGGCCACACTCAGGGGCTGATCGGACGGGTCGCCGGCGCAGCGGTGCGGGTACTCCCCTCCGCGATCTACTGGAATGCACTGCAGACCTACAGGATCCTTCGCCACGACACCCGCCCACAGCACCTGCCACAGTCGCGCAAGGGGGAGGCAAATGACGACGAGATGCACGACACCTCGCCGTGGTCGACGCTCCCTCTGCCTGAGTCATTCCCCGCGGATGTGACAGACCAGGGGTTTGATCTCTCTGTGGCGGAGGCCAACTGGCTTCGCGAGCGGATCGTCGTGACCTGCGACGGTTCCTTGCTCGCTCATTTACTGAGCCAACCGACGATGCCTGACCTCAACGTCGACTACCTCTGGGATCTCGATCTGGAATCAGCACCGCAAGAGCTTCACGACCTCGTTGAAGACACCGAGCTGTTCTCGCTGGCCCTGCACGGTGCGTCACTGCTCTACAACTTGATGGTGAGCGAAGCGTACGAGCGTCATGAGTTGACAAGCGTGGAGGCACCCGCGCAGCGATACCGTAGCGAACTCTCGCAGTGGAGCGAGCAGTACTGGAATCATTCGCTTGCACCGAAATGGGACCGGTCACGGTTGTGGAGCCGTTTCCCGGCAATATCACCGCGAACGCGGCAATTTGTCGAAACCTGGATCGACGGTATCAACGATCTAGGAGCGGGAACTCCGGCAGATTCCGTCGATCTGCGAAGACTAGTCAGCGATCGCGAGTTTCAGAACAAGGGCGCGCAGTCACGTCTGACAAATGAGAAACAACTGCGACTCTGGCAGGGTGCGTCCGGGGCAAGCCGACTCCAATTCCGTTGGCCACAAGCATCACAAATACTCAGCGATATTTCCCAAGGACTGAACAATGCTGGCGCCTGACGAACGAGCCACTCTGGTCGATCAACTGCGGCCACCGGCCGGCTCACGGCTCGATCACTTGGTGGGAACCACATTCACCCTCGATCTACAGTCCGCACTGGTACCTGCACTCGCCTTTGCGTCACCGTCCCATGCGACGGATCCTCTGGCAATTCTGGCGTCTATCCGTATCTGTGCCAACACCATCGACATATTCCACCAAGCCGGACACATTCGAGTTCCTGAGAAAACGAATGCGCTCATGGCCTTCCTCGAGCCCGCAGTGCACGCCGTCCGCAGCCGCCCAGGCGCTCTCTTTCACCCTAAAATTTGGTTGGCGAAGTACATCGACGACGAGGAAGTTGTCAGTTTCCGGCTTCTCGTCCAGAGCCGAAACCTGACACGAGACAGTTCCTGGGACATGGTTGTGGCACTCGATGGCACCATGCGGAACGCTCGAAACAAGACTAACAAGCCGCTGAGGGCATTGCTGCAATACTTAGCCGACGACGCCACTGTCTCACAGTTGGAGTCGACTCGACGCCGACGTATGCATACGTTGGCCGACGACATCCGGTATGCCGAATGGACTGCACCCGAGGGCCTCTCAGATATCGAATTTCATGTGTTCGGTGTACCGGGCCATAGACCAGCGCCAAACTTCGAAGGCACCCGACACCTCGCGATTTCGCCATTTCTGGGCGATGACGGATTCGACACTCTGATTCCGGGCGATCGTGTAATCGCGGATGTCATTAGTCGCGCAGAATCTCTGGAACAGCTCCGCCCGGAAACCCTGAAGTGGTTCAGCGCGTCCTACGTACTGAACTCTGATGCTGGAATTCCTGACCCCGAATCAGACTCGGCGAATGTACTGGGCGGATTGCACGCCAAGGCGTACATCGTTGAATACAACCACTGGGCAAGACTTTTCATAGGTTCAGCCAATGCCACCGCTGCGGCGTTCAACAGGAATGTCGAGATTCTGGTTGAAATGGTCGGCGCCAAGAAGAAGTTCGGAATCGACGCCATGCTTGGCAACGGCGGACTCGGATCAATCATCAGCCCATACGAAGCCACAGGCGGCGCGGAACCGGATGAAACCGATGTCATCCGCCGCGAACTCGACAAGGCCTTGCAGGCGATTGCATCAACGCCGTTCAGCGCGACCGTCCAACCCGCTGGAGAATACTTCGACCTACTGATCGAAACTGATGTTCCCATACAACTTCCCGATGGTTACAGCGCCACGATCGAACTCACCACGCGCCCTGGATTTGCCGTAGCTATGACGTCCGACGACCCTGTCGACTTCATAAGTCCCGGGCTGAAACTGGTCGATATAATGCCGTTCCTCGCAGTTCGTGTCACCGAGCCTGGCGGATCGACTGGCAGCACAGTAGTCGTTGCCAACCTAATCAACGACCCCGACGAGCGCCTCGACGAGATCCTTGCTTCGCAGCTGAACAAGCCCGAGGATGTTCTGCGCTTTATCGCGCTAATGCTGTCCATCTCCAACGGCGGGGACAGTGCAGGCGGAGCGTTCGACCAGATGATCCGCGACCACGGATCCCAATCCGGACCACTCCCCGGCATTCTCGAGTCACTTCTACTCGCCCTTGCGACGGCGCCGACGGTCCTGACAGATATGGACGGCTTCATTCGCCGCCTCCATCGTGACGACGCACGTCGCGACCTGTTGCCGCCGGGATTCTCCGAGCTCTGGACGGATATTCACTCTGCTGCAACCGTTCTGGATCGGAGAAACGCATGAACCAGGAATTTCGCGCCGATACAGTTCTTGCCGGACTACGCGACTTTCAGCGGGACACCGTTGACCATGTATTCGAGCAGTTCTACAAACCGGATCCCAGTCGCCACTTCCTCGTCGCAGACGAAACCGGGCTAGGCAAGTCGATGGTGGCGCGCGGAATCATTGCGCGCACAATCGAACACCTCCAAGAGGACCCGCTACGCACCGAGATCAACATCGTGTACATCTGCTCCAACATCGACCTCGCGCGACAGAATCTTGAACGTCTCAATGTCACCGGAAACAAAGACATCACCCATACCAGCCGGTTGACGCTACTTGCTACCCACAACCGCAGATTGGACTCCGCGGATGACAACCTGCGTGTGCCCGTCAATCTTGTTTCACTGACTCCGGATACATCATTCAAGACGGGCCAAAGGACCGGCCGTTCCGATGAGAGGCAACTGCTGTTTCTGTTGCTCGATCGCGAGTTCCAGTTCACCCAGCCTCAACGCGTGGCTGCGCTGAAGATCCTGCAGGGTTCCGTCGCATCATTGGATACCTTCGAAAGGGACGTCGCAGTTTTCGAGGAGAAATTCGGCGATTCGATTGATCCGTCGATCTTGGAAGCGTTTGTTGCCACGATTAACGCCGGCGAACCGTCCATCGCCGACAGGTTGTTCGACCTGATGAAAAAGCCGATCAACGATCCCGGTCGAAACTCCGCCATCACGACCCTCATTGCAGATTTGCGGTACGAACTTGCTCATGCCAGCGTAAATTCACTGGCGCCCGATCTTGCGATCATGGACGAGTTTCAGCGGTTCACAGAGTTGATGGACGAGACGACATCCGCCGGCGAACTTGCGCGCCATCTGTTCGGTCACCACGGGACACGGGTACTTCTTCTGTCTGCAACGCCATACAAGCCTTATACCGAGGCCGACGATTCCGGTGCCGATCACTACTCCGATTTCACCAAGACGATTGATTTCCTCGCTGATGGTTCGAAGCTGGTGAAATCCAGTGACGTCATGGCGCTGCTAGAGCAGTTCCGCAATGCCGTCATCGAGGATCGCGAAGCCACGCAAACGATGTCAGACCTACGAAACCTCCTCTTGTCCTTGATGTGTCGCGTGGAACGCCCGGCCAATTCAGCCAACACAATGGTTCGGGAACGCAGGTCCACGATCTCTGGAATCGAACCTCGAGAATTACTCGGGTACGCGGCCCTGCGCCGCCTCGCCAGGGAACTCGACGCCCAGTTCAGCGTGGACTACTGGAAGTCCGTTCCCTACTTCGTCAACTTCATGAGCAACTATCAGTTCGGTCGGAAGTACGCTGCAACCGTCGGCAGTAGCGAGTCGCGTTTACTCGACATCAGCAGAGTCGACGCCGCTGCTGTCAGACAGTTCGCTGAGATCGAAGCGGGCAACGCTCGGACTCGAAATTTCCGCGACGATACCGTCGATACGGGCTGGGAAAAACTGCTGTGGATCCCGCCCAGCCTTCCGTACCTGGCCCCCGGAGGTCCGTTTGCTGATCCCAATCTGGCACAGACAACGAAGCGACTCGTGTTCTCCAGCTGGTCGTCAACTCCTCCCGCCGTCGCATCAATTCTGAGCTATCACGCGGAACATCGCTTGATGCAAGGACATTCCTCGATAGTTCCAAATGATCCGGATAGTCTCCGAGCCATCGGTTCACCGCTCGAATACCGCGGATCCAATCCGCAGATGACCACGCTTGCCCTCTTCTGGCCGATGCCACATCTCGCAACAATGTCGGATCCACTCGCCCTTGCTCGAGACCACGTCGACCCGGTTGATACCGTGTCCTTCGAAGCCACTGTGGTGGAGCGACTTCAGTCGACCATTCCGCGTGGTCGCGAAACTTCGACTGCGACCGGGGCACAACACTTCTATTGGTCGTGGCCGATGCATATCGATCGAGAGCAATTCGACGTGTTCGATTTCAGCTCGGACGATCAAGGATGGCTCCGCAATGTCTTACAGTCGCACCATGACTCAGATGCCGAGGCGGCTGACGAGGCAACTAGTCTCGATCCATTCCTGACCCTCGCCGAGAGCACCACAACGCTGACCGACGGTCGGATACCGCCCGACCTCGTCGAGGTAACTGCCAAACTGGCGGCGCACTCTCCGGCGAATTGCGCGTGGCGATCGCTGAAACGATTGCGGATTGCTCCGAGCGTTGCAGAAGGCGACATCTGGGGAGCTGCTGCCACTATCGCGTCAGGACTCCGATCAATGTTCAATCGTTGGCAATCCGCAGTGCTTCTGCGGCAGCTCTATCCGGACTTACCGTATTGGCGACAGGTTTTGCAGTACTGTGCCGACGGTAATCTCCAAGCAGTCCTTGACGAATATCTCGGGCAATTGACACCGACCCACGACAGTGAGCCTCTCGACGTCGATCAGATCTACGCCATCGCTAATTCTGCAGCCGAGGCGATGTCACTTCGAGTGGGTCAGAGCCTGTCGCACGACCCCATAGACGAAACCGATAACATCCGCTTCCGAACTCACCTTGCCGTTCAATACGGCGGTAAATCCGAGAGCGACGACTCGTTTCGACCGGCCCGTATTCGCCATGCATTCAACAGTCCGTT
Organism: Rhodococcus sp. ARP2; assembly: GCF_001029585.1. Taxonomy (NCBI): domain Bacteria; kingdom Bacillati; phylum Actinomycetota; class Actinomycetes; order Mycobacteriales; family Nocardiaceae; genus Rhodococcus; species Rhodococcus sp. ARP2. Next base: position 164,966 of record NZ_LEKE01000058.1, read on the forward strand.
CTGGCCGTTCATCGTCATCTCTACCAGCGCCGGCCAAGAGGGAATCGACTTCCACCCTTGGTGTCACCATGTGGTGCATTGGAATACACCGTCGAACCCCGTTGACTTCGAACAACGCGACGGTCGCGTCAACCGGTTCCGTGGCCATGCTGTGCGGCGCAACCTAGTCGAGCGTCACCGGATCAGCATTTTGGGTGCTCACGACGTCCACCCCTGGACGGCCGCGTACACCATCCCGGACGAAGATCTCGGCGGGCTGGTACCGGATTGGATCTACTCTGGATCTCACAAGGTGATACGCGAACTGATGCCGTATGAGTTGAGCGTCGACGGGCCTCGACTGGAGAAATCCAAAGCCGGAGTTGCCCTCTACCGCTTGGCATTTGGGCAACCTCGACAAGAAGACCTGATCGAACTACTCCAGCATCGGGATGTGGACGCCGAAGCAGCCGCCGCAATGCGACTGGACCTCACTCCACCCTCTCGAGAAACAAATCGAGGTCAATCGTCCACTTCGACACCGTAGCCGACAGCCATAGCACCGAGTCCGTGGTTATGCCCCTGACCTACCGCCCGAAGCCGCCAAACATTTCCGCGGCGGTAGATCTCGGCGAGAACCATGGTCCGCTCGACCGTTCCGAGATCGAGTACAAATGTGGCAAATGTTCCGTCGGAACCATCAATGCTGACCGAGACTGCTCCTAAGTCGCCGAACGTCTTGTCACCATCGACTGCTGCTGCGATGACAACACGTTGACATTCCGCAGGCAAAGAGTCGAGATCTGCACGGACACTCTGCTCACTGTCACCGTCGACGGAGAGCTCGACTGCGCCGTCCTCATCCACGGTGTTGTTGTAGAAGACGAAATCTTGATCCGAATCGACCTTGTTGGTTCCGTCAAGGAGAAAGGCAACCACATCGACGTCGAATTCGTCTCCAACGTTTTCTGCCCGCCACGCAACATTGATCGACCACGACGACTGAGCGGCAGGAAGATCGACGACCTCGCCACGCATCAAAATCGGTGCAGACAAGCGTGATTCGAGCCTCATGTGGGCGGGAACTACACCCGAGACCAACGCCTCGTTGACGTCGGATTCCGTGATCTTAGGAAGCCCTCGATCCGTGACCCTCGCCATCCGCTTGTCGGATTCACCGCCTTCCAACACCAAAACCTCGGTGACCGCGGTTGTGAAGTTGAGAGACGGACGAGCACCGAGCTGCAGGATGCGCGACCGCATGATCACGCCGTCGAGATGGGTACCGCCGAGAATCAGAACGCGACGCCCCTGCCACGCCTTCGCCTTGCGATTCGCGAGCGGGGATGCAGTCGCGATCGATGATGGCCGTACCCCGGAGGTCGATTCGTCGGGACGAGGTTGCGCAGACACGATCATCTCCGGCACCAGAACCACCTCGCGCTGGACCTCGACTTCCGGCGCTGTCATCGTGTCAGGCACGGGTTCAACAGTGCTCACTCCCACGGAAGCGCCCTCAATCTTGATCTCACCCGGCACTGCACGTTCCAACAAGTGCTCCAACTGCTGCTCCGAGATCACGGGAATTCCATCCGACTCGGCCTTACGTACTTTCGAGCTTTGAGATGCAGTGTTGTCACACACCAGAACACTCGTCTGTCGGCTCACGGTATTTGTGAACTCGAATCCCGCGTCCGTGAGGCGGGCAGCCAGCGTAGCCCGGGGTGCGGATGTCGGACCACTGATCGCTATCTTCATTCCTTGGACCAAGCCGTGAGTCAGATCGAGGCGTCCGGGGTTGGTGAATGACGACGGCACTCGCTTGATCTCGCGAGAGTGGACCGTGGCCCGGCGGTCCTTACACCCCACCACTGGAAGCGGAAGTTGCAGCGTTTCCGCGAGAGATGCGCTCCTGCCGAAGACCTCGACGAGTACCCGCGCATCGTCGTAGGCGTCGTGCGCATTGACCTGTTCTATCTTCCAATACTCGGCCAGTGTTGCGAGCCTGTGATTGGGTACGTCCAGCTCCAGGCGTCGCGAGAGCGCCAAAGTACACAGCCGCTTCTCTATCGGGGTGCCAAAACCTGCGCGTTGAAACTCTGCGTCGAGGAAGCCGTAGTCGAACGACGCGTTGTGTGCCACCATGGTCCGGCTTGAGAGCAAGTCGGCGAATTCCTCAGCAATGTCTTCGAAACGCGGCGCACCAGCCAAGCGGTCGGGAGTGAGGTTGTGAACGTGGACGGGCCCCGGATCGCATCCTGGATTGAGCAGAGTCGAGAACTGACGCTCTACGGAACCATCCTCACGCAGTACTAATGCGGCGATACTGAGCACACGATGGGATGCCGACCGCATCCCCGACGTCTCGACGTCGAGAACAACCCAGCGGTGGTCCGCAGGCAGACGAAGCGTCTCGGCGTGGCTCAACGCACTAGTCATTCGGTACCTCCCATAACGCCCATCAGCTGTTCGACTGCGGGCACCAATCTCACCTGGATATCATCGCGCATGGGGCCGACACGTCGGTTTTCGACCCGGGCCAGGCGCCAAATTACTAATCGTTAGCGCCCTTTGCCGACTGATTGTGCCAATGAAATTCCAGATCCGTCGTCAACTATCCAATCGATCCATCCATTGCATTCGACGTCGTCGCCGGCAATTACCGATTTGGCAGCAGTCGCCGCGCCACCCGGATCTGCGAACGTTCGCCCTTCCAGTACTTGGAACCCAGCAGCGCGTGTGACCTTTACTCCGCCCCCAACCTGGTCGTAGAGCGCCACGACACGGTATCCCTCAACATCCATATAGATGCGAATGCTGTTCTTGGTCGCCAGCGTCCGTACGACGACCTTCCGAGTGCTTGCTCTCAGCGACAATGAATTCTGGCCTACTGAATTCGAGTTGGTCGCATGCTTCGCCGGAGTTTTAGGCAACGGCGACGTCAGAGCAATTCGTGGGACTGCGATATTTGTCTTTGCAACACCACCAGTGCCACACCCAATGTAGTCCCAGCGATCGCGGCCGCTCACCACAATCGATCGCGGAATCGGATGCACTTGACGTGTCAGTCCCGGATTCGCGATCATCCATTCGTCGATTTCGTTGCGGACCGACCGTGAAATATCGAAGGCCGAACATATGTAATGGGCCTGGGGCTGTTCAGAGGGATCGACAAAGATCCACGACGTGGCGTGAGTGTCATCAAGCGATCGATTTCCGTCATCTTTCGATGCGAACCAATCACCTGCTGTGGGGGCCAGCACTCGCGCAACGCGACGGATACCGTCTGAGCCAATGACAGTCAAAGCAGTCCGACGTGAGTTCTCGACCAAAGTGGCTCCACCGCCCTGCGCTTCGATTGCTTCGATCAGGGCGCGAAGTTCCTGATCACTTGGGGGCACGACTGCTTGCTTAGGAGGTTTATCAGCAACGACCTCGACGCCGGGCGCCGAATGGTCGACCCGTGATTCGAGTACCTGAGAGCTACTTCCTGCCAAAGACTCCCATAGTTCTGCCAACCTTTGAAGAGAAACACTCTCGAGCGGAGTGCCATTCGCAGCACAGCGCAGCTGCTTCAGTCCGGGATTGGGCGCGATAGCTGCTCGGGTATCCCTGAGCGCCCACAGCCGCGCAACACGATCTTTCCGACTCGTCCGGTCCTGCCCACCGTCACCGACCAACACGCCATCAACCAAGGTCCAGCTGATGCGTCCTTCCAAGTTTCCTGCCATAAGAGTTTTTCGGATCTCGTCATCAGGCAATAATTCAATCAGTTCATCCCAAGTTGCAAGCCCCTCAAAATCGTCGAAAACGTCGAGGATGGCTTCCTTCGTCCAGCTATTGGACTCCGACGCAGTCACGGCTGCATGATCCGGATCGAACTCGGTCGGATCGCTTTTCACAGCCGCATCTAGTACTTCTGCAGCAATGTTCATTTCTACGTCTTCTGGACGCTCCAACAACCAACGTCTCAGCAAAGCTGCTGCATCTGCACCGCTTACTGAACGTACCTCGTCGGCAATGTCCAAGATCTGTCTAAGAAATGTTTCATGCGCACCCGACGCCGGATCCTCCGAGGTACCTTCGACATACGCAATTGCAAAGATCGCATGGCGGCCATCATGTTTGGGCCGAATGATCCGGCCCATCCGCTGGACCATCTGACGCCGGCTTCTACTTGCCGCGAGAATGAGCCCGAGTTCTGCTTCTGGTACGTCAATTCCCTCGTCCAAAAGCCGCGGCGTCGCAAGTGCAACCACCTCGCCGACCCTAAATCGTCCCAGCAACGCTGCTCGTTCAGCAGGTTTCATCCCACTAGTCATCGCTTCCGCAGCAACACCTTGGTCTGCGATCATCGCTGCCGCCGCTTCAGCGGCCGCCACTGTCTCAGAAAAGAGAATCGACCGAGCAGGCCCCCGCATTGCGGAGCCAATCTGTCTGAGCAGATCCAGCTTTGCATGGCTCTGAGCGAGAATAGAGCGCCGATCATTGAATGCCTTCATGAACTTTCGCGCCAGAAATGTTGCAGGACCGGCATTTTCGTCATTCGATAGTCGATCAACTTCTTTCATGAATAGCCCGAACGGCTCGGCGGGGATGCCACAGTTGTTGATCAACTTCGTGCGCGCGGACCTTGCCCGCTCGTCAGCATCTTCGTAATCGTGACGCTCCTTCGGAGTGAACTGAACCGCTATGTTCACTACTCGGACAGGAGCGAGGATCCCCTCTTCGTAACCACGCCGGTAGTCACAACCGTCGATGGTCGATCCGAAATAGGGACTCAGTATTGTATCGATCGAATCATCACTGCGTTCATAGGTCGCCGTCAAACCGAGCCGCTCCTGAAAGTCATCGGTCAGTGCCCGCGCAAAAGCCGAAGCCCCGTAACGGTGCACTTCATCCGCCACCAGCAGACAACCGGAGGTAGCAGGGAACGATTCACCGCGAACTGCGGATTGAACGGTCGAGATCAAAATGCGATGCGAGTCAAGCGTATCCCTGAACTTGTCACCTCGCCGACCAATTTTTGTGTTTGGGACAGCTCGCTGAAGGACTGAATGCCATTGCTCCATCAGGTCTATTCCAGGCACTAGAACCAGGCTCCGGAGCCCTCTCGAATACGCATCTGCAATCGCAGCCACGCCGACGGCCGTCTTACCCGTTCCCGTGACAGCTTCTACAACGCCACCTCGCCCCGCCACAATCCACTCCTGAAGCGCATGTTCCTGCCACTTTCTTAGTGGCTGTTCAAGGTAGTTGCGTGCAATCGGGAACGCCCTCCCGCTCAGCACATGCCACTTGCGAGACATGCCGCCATCATGATCAAACACGTCCGGGTGGTCGAACAATATTCGCTCCACCAGACTGGCCGTGCAACTCGATTCCGCGAGCCGGCCTACCAATTCCTCTACCGAAGACTCGGGGACTTCCCGTAGCAAGTTCAGCACGCGCGACGACACGGTTAGCACTTGGCGCCCCTCCCTCATGTCAGACAGCTCGACTAACGTGTCATTTTGTTCCCTAGAGATATCACCACACACCGACACCAAGGATGCGCAATGGATGCTCGACCCCACACCATCCGAGAAATATTTGGTTCGGACGAGTGTCTGATCGTCCCGATCTTTCAAAGACCATACGTATGGAAAGAAGATCGTAACTGGGAACCTCTATGGAACGACGTCGCGAGCATGGTGACGCTGTTCGCGGATGACGACGACGCCAATCCTCACTTCCTCGGGGCGGTAGTTCTGGATCATCTCAAGGCCACGAAAGGCTCGATTCCGTCGCGTCAAGTTGTGGACGGTCAACAGCGCCTCACCACATTGCAAGTGCTACTTGCAGCAGTGAGAGATGCATTTACGACGCGAGGTGTTCCCGACCGATACATAAATGCACTGCGCCAGCTCACACGTAACCAAGACGAACTATCCACTGACCGCCATGCACGCTTCAAAGTCTGGCCGACGTTAACCGATCGTGGTCCGTTTTCAACCATCATCGTGGCGGACACTCAGCACCAGATCGACGAACTACTCACCGACAGCGATTCTGATTCGGTACTCCTTGACGCATACAGGTACTTCTTTCGACGTGCCCTCCAATGGCTCGAAGAGTTCGTTGGATCCGAGGCCCAAGATTCCGCTGCCAATTCGCTGGTAAACGTCCTCCGCGATGGGCTGCAACTAGTCGTCATCAATCTCAGCCAGCACGACAATGCACAAGTGATCTTTGAGAGCCTCAATGACCGTGGCACACCCCTGCTTCCGAGCGATCTCATCAAGAATCTCCTATTCCAACTAGCAGAGTCTTACGGCCATGACCCCGAGACCCTTTACAACCTCTACTGGCAACCGTTGGAATCGAAGGCATGGAAATCAGAGATCCGGCAAGGCCGACTGAACCGATCGCGGCTCGACGCCTTTTTCGCCCACTATCTGACGATGCGGCTGGGCAAGGAGATCCTGGCACCAGCACTCTTCACTCAATTTCGCACCTTCACAGCAACGCTTAGTCGCGAAAGAATTCCGGATCTGATGTCCGAGATCAAGCGATTCAGCAGCATTTACGAGAACCTCACGGAATCGAAGGGTGAAAGTTCCGATGAGACACTCTTCCTCTCCCGCCTGAGCGTGCTTGATACAACCGTGATCACACCAGTATTGTTGTTCTTATTTGACAGCTATCCATCACACGAGAGAAGTGCAGCCCTTCAACTGCTCGAATCATGGCTGGTCCGCCGAATGGTATCCAGACTGACCAGCAAAAACTACAACCGCATGATGCTTGAGCTCCTCCACCTACTGAAGCGGCGAACAGAACCTCCTACCACGACGATCCGCGAGTACCTGCTAAACCAGTCCGCGGAATCCGGGTTTTGGCCGACCGACGAGGCCGTTCAAGATGTACTCCTTACGCAACCGATTTACCGCCAACTGACCCGAGCACGAATTCGACTCGTGCTGGGTGGATGCAATCGAGCGCTGGCACCCACGGAAGAGTCCGCTACCTCTGACCTGGCTATCGAATACCTTCTAGCACCCAATCTTCGGGACGCTCCAGACGAAATTCTCGACACGTTAGGCAACCTAACGCTATTGCCGAAGAAGCTTGGCGCAACAGCTTCCACTGCGTCTTGGGAGAAACGACGGTCATTGATTCTGGAGACCACCCCATCTGGAGTCAACCAACTGCTTCCACTCGATTTCGGGCCCCAGCAAATTCTGCAGCGGAGTGTCAGACTTGCCGATTCCTTCTGCAAAGAGTGGCCGCACCCGCTCTCCATCCCTGTTCCAGTCTCGGTCCCTTCAAGTCGACCCACGCCGAACGACCGACCTCGAATAACACCTCCTGCCCCGCCTCAGGTGGATATCGCCAGCCATGTCAACGAAGTGTTCAGATCGATGCCGATCGGCACTGTGCTGACCTCTGTACAAATTGCCAGTCTGCCGTCAGCTTTCTTCGGGCTAGGTCAGCTCAGGGCCGACCACGTTGAATCAGGTTTAAGACTGTTGCCGGGCTATCTCAACATTATCGAACGAAATCCTCTGACAATCGAAAAGATATATGTTGCAGCACTTGCCAAAGAATCTCAGCCTCCAGATCCCGCAATCAAGCGAAAACACTACACCGAAACAATTCAGGTCCTCCTCAATCAAGGATTGTTACAACCCGACGACGAACTCGTCTATCGCGAACCGAAGAAGAACCTTGTCCATCGAGCCCGCGTTCGACATGACGGTGCGATCTTCGCTGGTGGGCGCGAGTTTTCTTCCGTATCAGCAGCACTCACGCACTCAGTCGGCCGGTCGGCGAACGGATGGGAATGGACCGTTGTTCGGACCAACCTAACGCTGAGCGATATGCGAATCCAGGCTCAGGCACCGAAGTTCAGCAGCTAGCTGGTCATTTTTGCACCGTGCAAAAATACGCAAAGCCAGCGGACCAAGAACTACAGCCACAACCGACTTTCAGCAAGTGCATCACACCCACACCTCAGGAGCTAATGGTGAGTCAAAATTACTGGCACAAATCGGCTTTCATGAAGACTCGGCACGCCTGCACACTCGTCGCGCTTGCAGGTCTACTGGCGCTCTCAGCCTGCTCGACACCTCCAGCCGAAACCGCACCCTCGACGACCGCAGCCTCGTCCACTCCTCGATCGGAGGCTACAGCGAATCCCCCGACTACCCCAATCACATCCGACGTCGTGGTCACGTCAGTAACCGCGACTGCTGTTCAATCCATTCCACCCACCACCGAAGCGCCTACTCCCGCGGCGCCGGTCGTGGTCGAATGTCTACAGGGCACACCCGGCCCTGCGCGGATGAGCGACGGAACGATGGCATTTTCACAGTGGTGCTTCGATCAACTCGGAGGAAACAAATACTTGGAGAGCGAGCGCCAGGCAAATACCTTCAATTGCGACGGGACTGTCTGCCGAAATCCGTACACGGGTGGTTCATATCCAGATCCGAATGCAACCGTGCCAGTTACTACCGTGAGAACCGCAACTCCGGCTGAAGTTATCCAAAACCAACAAGGCGTCGCCGAATCAGGATGCTCGACGTCGGGTTGCATTCAGACCTACTTCGGATGCCGCGATGGGTACATAACCGGAGAAGTTTGCAGTCGGTGGGGATTCTGAATCGGCCAGAGAGTCAAGGCGTCACCAGCCCCTACCTGAACGCACTCCCCTTCGAGGTAAGAGTCTTCACCCGCTCGACAGTCCAGATCGCAAGCACATCCACTTTGCGCTTGCGACCCGTCTCCTTGTGCGTATCCATTTCCTGCTCCGCGATGATGTCCTTGATCCCGTCGGCATCGAGGGCCGAAAGACGCTCCAAGAGAGCCTCTTCCCCATCAAGCTTGAAGACCTCGAACGGGTCGAAAGCCCCCGGCTCCCGCTTCACCTTCGGAGCCGCAGCACGACGACGCGGCGCCGGCGCAGAAGCAGGTACCACAACGGCGGATCCATCCGACGGAACTGCGAAAGCGCTTTCGATTGCCTTCGCGAAGCGCGGGGTACGGGCAGCTTCCTCTGCAACTACCTGAACCAGTTTGGCCAGCAACACCGATGCCGAGGCATTGGTTGCTCCCAACTTGAGGAGCGCTGCACCGGTTTCCTGCACCTGCACGCGACGACGCGCCTCATCGATACCCGCACTCATAGCTTCGCCTGCGCTTCCGTGAGAATGTTCTGCGTACTTGCACGCATCTGATCGAACTGACCTGCATTGCCGTACTTCACCTTCAAAGTGCTGTACGGGTGAAACTCCGCCGACGCGGCAATCTGATTCGACTCCGCGAGATACTCCGGCAATACGTGAGGGACGTTGGGATCGCGTCGAAGATTTCGCACAGTCGTGCGGTGCACCGCCGAGTTGGACTTGTACTTGGTGATCACCAACCCGAGTTCGAAGAGTTCACGGCCGAGTTCTTTGCCGAACTTCGCGATGTGCGTCTGGATCTGCGGAATGCCGTACGTGGAGAGCACATCCGGGATCGTGGGGATCACGTAGCCGTCAGCCATGGCCAATCCGTTGAGTGTGATCGGCCCGAGATTCGGCGGGCAATCGATCAGAACGTAGTCGTAGTACGGCATCACCGGGGCGACGGCATCCCTCAACAATTCAACCGGCTTGGTGGAGTTCCGATCAGCAACCCGAAGGGCACTGATCTCCTCCTGTAGCTCGATCAAATCGAGAGATGAGGGAAGCAGATCCACACCCGTCACTCGCTTGACCGGAGAAACTCCGCGCTGAATCGAGGCTTCAAGATCGAAGTTCGACGTGCCATCGACGGCGTCGCGGAAAATGGTTGCGCTGGTCAGCCCTTGCTTGTTGAGTTCGAGCCAGTGATCCTCACTGATCATCATCGTCGTCAGATTGATCTGCGCATCGAGGTCGATCAACAGCACGCGCTGACCGAATTCGAGCGACATGAACTCGGCCAACCCCGCGGTGATCGTCGTCTTACCGACGCCGCCCTTGAGGTTGATCGTCGCAATCGTCTTAGCCATCAGAACCCATTCCTGTCTCCCACCACAACACACCTAGTTCGCATCGACGATCGCCCCTGTCCCTGACTGCTTCACCCGAAAACCGATTCGCCCCAACGGCTCCGCCGCGTGCGGAAGCGCGTACGAGAACAACGTCGCAAAATCGCGCGAGTCCACGGGACCAGCCTGTGCCCGTTTCAACTGACGAGGAGCCGGATCGTTCGCCAATACCAGAATCAATGCACCGCGAGTCTTCCGATGAAGTGCACCCGCAAGCGGTCCACCGTTCTTCTTCGGGCTGCCCGCAATGTGCTCGATCGCATCGCGCTCACGGACGGCCGTACCGGTGAAACCTGTTCGGTACTCGCGTTCCTGACGCTTGCGATTGACGATCGGAAGTTTCTCGTGCCAACCCTTGATCTCGATCGGCTCCCGGGTCTTGGGGTACGGCAGCAGAACTGCGAAGTCTTCGAGCAATCCGGATTCGATTGCGGTCGAGAGCGCTTCGCGGTGGGGACCGAAATCCCACCCGTTCGCCCACTCGAACTGGTCGACGGCCTCTAACACCACATGGGCAGGGACAATGCCGTATCGCGCAGTGAACGATCGCGAAACATCATCCTTGTCAACGAAATTGAAGGACCCTGTTTCGCCCAACGACTTCAATAATGGTGCAACCGCGTCGAAGTGCCGAGCGTTGATCGAACCGTCGCCTCGCGGGGGCTGCATCGTGAAGCTGAAACTTTCACCACCCATGCCTCGATAAACCAGATCGGCGTTGAACATCTTGTTTCGAGCCGTTGGTCTGAGCCACGGCAGCTGCTGAAACACCATCGGCGGCACATCGCGTGGAGTGACCCACGGTTCGCCCTTCTCGTTCACGCCGCTGAATCTGGTGAGCTCGTTCCGGAACTCCTGCTCGTCCCGAACGATCGCCTCGAACGCCTTGTACATGTCGTAGTCCGCGCCGGCGGGTCCGCCAACCGTGCGGCCGATGAACAGGCGCACCAAGTCTCGGTACCCGGGGCGGAATCCGAACCATCGTCCCATCTGCATCAATGTGTCAGCTTGGCCCGTTCGACGCGTGTAATAAGTGATGGTCAGGCCCTCGACCGTGAAGCCGCGACTCAGCTTCGTGCCGCCGACCAGAATCTTCCACACGCCGCGTTCCTGGAAATCGAGGGAGTCCTGTTTGTAGTCCTTCTCGGCCGCACCATTGACCACGATGACGGGGCTGGTTCCCTCGGAAATCTTGTCGTAGGCGGCGCCGATGAACTCCTCCAGCACACCGAACGAGCTGGGATTAGCCGACCCGCTACCACGCACAGCACTCACCACAGCAAAGTCCTCGGACCAGAGCTTTTCCAGCCTCGAGAGACTCTTTGCCTGGCTGTACCCCGCCGACTTCCACAAGGCCTTGAAATCGTTGGCCACAGCGTCGTGCTCGGCCTGCTTCACCGATTCGTGCACCAACATCGTGTGGTGCCGATACTGCTTGGCGCCCTTCGATTCCCGGAAAAGCTTGATCGCCCCGGTCAGGACAAACGAGTCGAGAGCCCGCAATTGTTCGGCAGAACGATCCTCGTCGCACTCGGCCCGGAGATCCCGTACGTACGCTTTCTGGTTCGAATTGGCCGGAGTCTTGTCGTCGCCTTCGAGATCGTCGAGATCGTGGAAGTCCGCACCACCCATGTACGGGCCGGGCCGCTCGAGACTGACGATGAAGTCCGAAGGAAAGACGTTGACGCTGTCTTCCGGATCGACAAACACATTGGCAAAAGGTGTTGCGGTGTAACCGATGTACTGGGCACGTTTGAGTAGACCGAGGATCTCAGCGATCTGACCGTTGATTGCCGTCCGCTCGATCTGCTCGGTTTTCATCTTCTTCGGATCAATTGTGTTCACCGATGCCTGATCGGCTTCGTCGTCGATGATCAGGGCAGGGATCTGATCGAGTTCGGTCGGGACTTTCTTCAGATCGGCCACCAGCTTCTTGAGGCTGGAGACGTTCTTCTTCACGACCGCGATACGAATATTGCTCGGGTACAGATTCTTCGGATCATTCAGAGGAAGGGAGTGATCCACTGTTTCGAAGTGCAGTGCGCTCAGGCCCGCGAGCAGGCTCTTGTAGTCAAAGGTCGAGGTGGTGAGCCGGCGGATAGCCGGGATTTCATTAGTCTTGTTCGGATCGATTTCGTGTTCGAGAAAGTTCCCGTTTCGCCAGTCCTCGTCGTTGGCGTAGTCGTCGTCCACACCGGCACTGATGTTTTGACGACCGACCAATTCCATGTCGAGGCGTCGCTGAGTCTGGCTCCGGAGAATCTCGATCGTGCCGGTCAGAACGATGACCAAGCGGTATCCAGCGTCGATCGCCTTGGCCACTACGCCACTGAAATTCGCCGTCTTCCCGCTCTGGACGTAGCCGACCACCAAACCTTTGGACTGATACGGCTCCGGCCTGGTTGGGTCGGCGAGTCGATGCACAACCTCGGTCGTTGCGATGTCCAGCTTTCCGATTGTCGCCTCGTCCCAGTTCTTGTCGGCTAAAACTCGCTTGTAAGCGCGCCAATAGAAATCGTGCTCGCGCCGGCGCTCGGAGGTGTACCAGGGGTCCCACGGCTGCTGAGCCGCAATGACAACGGGCCCACCTTCGCGAGGGAAGCGCGCATCCATCTCGGCGTGCGCGTCGACCGGCAATCCCAACAAATCGTAGATCCGAGCCCGCCGTTCCGGACTTTGCGGAACAGTCGAGCCCACCCACGTCTCGACACTTTCCGCATCCCACTGCCGCAGACGCGAGGTGAGCGCCGTTCGTACACCGACAGCACTGTCGTCGAGGAACACATCGATGATGTCCGCGATGGTCAGGCCGTCCGGATAGCTCGCTCGCAGGCGCGCGTTGACCGGGTACAGCACGTTCTCGGGCGGAAACCCGTCACCGAGTTCACGTGCAACCGCACGGAATACTTCATCACTCACTGCACTACCTGCTCCCGGTGCGCTGCCACTGCGGAAATCAACACTTCCTGCCACGCCTGCAACTTTTCCCTCTGACGAGCGCCGATTCTGGTTCCTTCGAACATCTCACTCACCAACAGGAAGACAAGAGTCTTGAGCACCGGAGCATCAGCCGGGTCGAGACTGCGACGTCCGAGCAGATCACGCCGAAAACGCGCATTGATCCACAAAGTACGAGTCTTGAGGTCGACTTCGAAGAACTGATCACGCGCCAAAGCTCGCCAACCCACGGCAACAGGATCATCGCCGACACTGAATTCGAAGGCGTCGCTGAAGGAATCGAGCACGTCTTCCGGAAAGCCGGATGCCGGCTCGATGACGCTGATCGGCCGAGGTGCAGAACTACGGGCTGCCCGCACCGCGCGCTCGGCGTCGCTCAAATACGAGCGGAATCCACCGTTCCCCTCCGTGAAGACGGCCCCGTCGACGGCAGCCGACGCAGTGGCATCAAGCGTCACCCCCGATTTCTCGGGATTGATTGTGATGTGCTGCAGCAGAGAATCGTTCAGATCGACGGTAATTCGTGCCAATCCGTAATCCGGTCGACCCCGCACTATCGCGTTCCAGCCGCCGATCTGCAGGAGTCGATCGTGCCGATAGAAGTAGAGCCCCTGCTGATCGCGGCCGGGGGCGCCGTGGATACGGAATTCCGGTGCATTACTCCGAGCGGGCCACACGTGAGCTTCGGCGGTTACTGCGGCACCGGCGATCGACACGGTAAGTGTCCGAGGGTAGTTGAGGTCACCGGTGCGCGGATACCGGAACGGGTCGATGGCGCTGACCTTGCGCAGCGCGCCAGCGCGTCCCGCTTCGACGTCGAAGACATCGACAGTCAGAGCAATCCGGCCGGATTCGATGAGACGGTGAAATACGACGCCGAGATGACTGCGCACGTCGTTGATGGTCTGTTCGAGCCAGCTGGTCTGCTCGTCCGCGTGTGCGGACATGAGAAAGGTTGTGATGCCGCGCCATTCGACAATAGTTCCGGTGTCGAACGGAAAGCGAGGCGTGACTGCATCGAAGAATTCGGCGGCTTGCCGGTCCTCGATCACCGCAACTAACTGACGCCCCTGCACTGAGGCGGAGTCGATCTCGCGGCCCTGCGTCGGGTGCCCCGACTTTCGAGACCACACTCGTAGCAAACGAGCCTGACTCAACGACGCTGCCTTCATCCCCACACCGAAATGACCCAGGTCCTCGGCGGCATAGTCGCGTCGACGGCCGTAGGTCATCGCAGCATCGATGGTGTCACTGTCCATGCCGGAGCCGTTGTCGATCACCATCATCGACACGATCCGTGTGCCGTCCTGAACGAACCTGATCAGCACGTGGGAGGCCGAGGCGTCGAGGCTGTTGTCGATCAGATCGGCGAGCGCTGTCGCGATGGTGTGGTGCAAACCGATGGCGCCGGCAAGGGACTCGTCCGCCGCAAGGATCTTGGTGCCTACTATGCGGGTGTCCGCGACGTCAGTCATGAGATGGATCCTTACCCTCTGCCTCGTCGATTTCGGATGCTTCGCCGCGCCTCCACGCCGCCTCCAAGAAGTCCAGAATCACGTCCTCACCACGATCTTCGTACGCGCGCAGTATCTTTCGTGGACGGTCTTCGCCGTCCAGACACACGGCTTCGGCAAGGATCCGCACCACATGTCTCTCGGCAGTTCGCAATGGCTCGCGATTGCCAACCTCTGCGAGTGCCTGACGTAGTGGGTCGAGGTCAGAGTGGACGATCGCCGGTCGAACCACGCGGAAGGTTCCGTCTTGCCACAGCTCGAGCAGCACGTCTTCGCCCTCGACAGCGGAGAGTTCACGCAGGAATCGGCGGATAGTGCCGAACGTCGGCTGTGCTCCAGTCCACCGAACTGCTTGAACGCCGAGGTGGCTCTCCAACTCGATGGTCTCGCCGCGCGCACAGCCCGCAGCGACCGCAACACCGGCGGGCACCGCAAACCCGGAACCCCGTAGATGATCGGAGGTCACGGTCAGTCGATACCGCCACGTACTGCCTGACCGGTACAGGCGGCGAGTCAACTCTGGCGTCTTCGCAGTGTTACGTGTCCGCTTGCGCCGGACGATCCCGTCACCACCAATGTTGAACTCACTGGTTCCTTCAGCCTCTCCCGAAGAAACCGATTCCTCCCCAACGGAATCCGCACTTCCCCAGGCGTGCAGCCGCCACACTGCGCCGTCGAGCGTCACGCGATCGTCGGCCTCGAGCGCGCGCTCGATCGACCGGTCACTGCGATCGGACTTCAGCAAGTCCACTAGCTCGACGACGGTCTTCGGCGATCCGACGGCTTCGAGCGCGCCGACTGCCAGATCGGAGATCCGACGCGCACGCGTCAGCGCAGACTCCGCCACTACGACGACCCCGCACCACGCAAGCCACTTCTCCAGTTCGCCGCGTGACATCGACACCACTTCGGCGACGTCGTCGAGTGCAACCACACCGTTGGGGGACTCAAAGTCTTCCAGCAAGGTCTGAGTGCGTTTCTTGGCCTCCGCGACGCCCGGAGCGGCAGCCCAACCGTCAGTCACCTCGAAGTAGTCGTCGAGACGGTCCAGAACCAACCACAGCGGAACTCCGTAACCAGGCACCTCCGCCGCGATGCTCGGATGCACGTCGAGGAGGCGATCAAGCGAAGCTACCGGCTGAATCTCGACGCGCAGGCTGCCAAGCAGGTTCCCCACCGCCGTCCCGAATCCGCACGCCGCGTTGAGTTTGGCTTTCACGTCGGCCTCGATCTGCCCGACTCGCCCCGAGCCCACTCCGAGCTTGGCTCCGATCGCTCCCCTGCGCTGCGGAACTCGCGCCACGATCCGCTCACGCAACACCAACGACTCCCGCTCATCCAGCTGCGAGAAGAGA
Source organism: Rhodococcus sp. ARP2 (assembly GCF_001029585.1). Classification (NCBI taxonomy): domain Bacteria; kingdom Bacillati; phylum Actinomycetota; class Actinomycetes; order Mycobacteriales; family Nocardiaceae; genus Rhodococcus; species Rhodococcus sp. ARP2. Next base: position 180,832 of record NZ_LEKE01000058.1, read on the forward strand.
TTGTCGATCTCGTCCATCGCGTCAGTACGGTCGGTGTCGGGCAAGTCGTTTGGCGTCAGAGCCGAGATCCGGGCGGCAACTTCCTGAATCGAGGCCGGAGATTCATCGTCGATCTCGACGGTGACGAGTGGTCTGCTGTCCTGGCCTCGGACCCGTCGCCACATTGCCAGCTGAGCGAGATCGTCGAGCAGCGCTGTGATCGCGGGTGGGGCAACTGCTTCCTCAGCGGTCTCGACGCGGGCGAGCGGAGTCGTCATGACCGCACAGACCAACAGGTTGAGCACTATGTCGTGCACCGTCTGTTCGCTAGTTCCGCGCACGCCGAAGATCTCAGCGGTCGTGTGCGTCAGCAGTCCGCCGATTGCTTTGTCGGTGGTGAGCCGTGACAACGCCGTCACTGCGCGAGTATCGAGACTCAACACCTCCAGCGGGAGATCTTCACCAAGGAGCGGAAAGCTCTCTTGTAATACCGCTGCCGCGTGGTGAGCGATGTAGAGGGACGCCAGCTCGGAGAGAACCTTCTCGAGATCGACCTCGAGAACAGTGAACGACGGCGCTTCGCTGAACCACCAATCAGGCGACGGGGCCAGCGGCTCGAGCAGCGCAGCACGATCGGATACGTAGTCGTCCAACCAAGGAAACAGATCGACCCACAGCGTCTGACTCAGCTCGTTCGCGGGAAGCGAGTTCACACCCAACGTCAACGCACTACTCCCACTCACGGATACTTTCATTGCAGTCAAAACCGACCGCGATGTCGGTAACAAGTTACTGCAGCTCGTGAGCGGTCGCAGCGCCGGACCTGCTTACCCGACAGTCAGGCTTCTCCGCTCAATCGACGGCGGTGAAACCCTTCGCCCGATCTTTGTCGGCCGAGGTCCACAGCGTCGTCGACAGTTCCGCCTTCACCAGCGGGATAACCTCTTCCGCAAATCGGCGCAGCGTGTCCTTCTGCTGCTCGAAGTCGAGCACGTGATTGACCGACACCGATTGGAAATCGTGGCCGTAACTCTCGTGATAATCGAGGATCTTCTCGGCGACTCGCTCCGAAGACCCGACCAACGCCGGCCCGCGGTCGACGGCTTCCTCGATCGTCCGGAAGCTCGTCGACTTTCCGACCGCTTTGGGGTCGTGCTTGCGTTTGTCAGCTTGTGCAACGGCGCCCTCGTAGATCGGACGGAACTCTTCGATGGCCTGCTCGGTGGTATCGGCGAGGAACAATCCACCCGAACCCGAGCCGACGTACGCCTTGGACGGGTCGTGTCCGTACGCCAGGTACTGCTCGCGGTAGTGGTCGATCAGCACTTTGTAGTTCTCACGAGGCTGGAAGGCGTTGGCGGTGACGATGGGGTCGCCCCACTTCGCCGCGAGTTCGACGGCCTCGAATGAGGTGGCCGATCCGTGCCAGATACGGAACGGTCCGTCGTAGGGACGCGGTAGGGTCGTCGCGTCCTCGAGCGATGGTCGGTGAGTTCCCACCCACTTGACGTTCTCCTCGCTGATCAGCAGTTTGAGGAGTTCGTAGTTCTCGGTGAGGTATTCGTACTGCTTGGCGATATCCAGGCCGAGGAGCGGGTATTGAAGGACCTCGTTGCCCTTGCCGATCACAATCTCGAGACGTCCCCGGCTCAGCTGATCGATGGTTCCGAAATCTTCGGCGACTCGAATCGGGTCGAGTAGCGACAGAACGGTGACACCCGTCGAGAGCAGGATTCTGTCTGTGGCCTGCGCAATTGCCCCCAAAACGACGGTTGGCGCCGACGAAAGAACCGGCCCGGCGTGGCGCTCACCCACCGAGAACGAATCGATACCCAGTTCTTCGGCGAGAACCGCCAGTTCGACGACGCGGTTGAGCCGATCGGACGGGGCAACTTCCTCGCCGGTCACTGGATGGGGTGGGTTGAAAATGATGTCCAGAACCTGAAAACGCATGACCCGTCTTTCTCGATAACCGCACAGCGCGCCTGTCCCTCGGAGGCTAGTGCGCGGCGGCTCGACGGATCTGCCATCCGAGGACGCGCCCAACGCAACGAACTCGCGAAACACTCTATTCAGCAACATTTTTCACCTCAATGAGACCATTCAGTCGATAAAACTCTCACCGATCCGAAGTCGACCGAAAACATGCCGAACTCCCGCCAGGCAGGACCTGTGTCACCGACCAATCGAGCGCACGGTAAACATGAAGTACTAAGAGTGCGTTCCCTTATCGTTAAGAGGTACTTGATATGAACGGTGCGGCAGCCATCGGTGATGGCATATTTCAGATTCCTGTCCCGATCACGGACAACCCGCTCGGGCACACGCTCGTCTACGCCATGGAATCCCCCGGCGGACTGATCTTGGTCGACGCCGGATGGGGTGACGACAACGGCTGGCAGGGCCTAAACGCAGGGCTCGCCGAGATCGGGCATTCGGTGACCGACATCGAGGGCGTCGTGGTCACGCACTTCCATCCGGACCACACTGGACTGTGCGGCCGGGTCCGCGAGGCATCCGGCGCCTGGATCGCCATGCATGAGGACGACCACTACCTGTTCGATCAGATGTCGACTGCGCGTAACGACGAGTGGATGGCATATCAGCTCGAGAACATGGAACGCGCTGGAGCACCCGCAGCCGACCGCGATGCATTCCGGCTTGCTGCCGCGGGCGAGTCTCCCGTGGGCCCCGAGTCGGCCCCCGACCGCCTTCTCGCGGACGACGAGATCATTGCACTCACCGGCCGTGGCCTCCGCGTTGTCTACACCCCCGGCCACACGCCTGGGCATGTCTGCTTCTACCTCGACGACGCCGACGTCATGTTCACCGGCGATCACGTCCTGCAGAAGACGACACCACACGTCGGAAACTTCGTGTACCCACTCGACGAGCGGGACGCCCTCGCCGATTTCCTCGACTCGCTCGCACGGGTGCAGAACATGAACATCACCCGCGGTCTCGGCGCTCACGGCATTCCGATCGACGACGTCGGAGGTCGCGCCGGCGAGCTGATCGAGCATCACCAGGAGCGACTCGATCACCTGCTCCAGGAGTTCGCCGACGACAAGCTCACCGTGTGGGACGTCGCGGCAAAGATGAAGTGGTACAAGCCGTGGGCCGAGATCTCCCCGATGGGAAAGACGATGGCGCTGTCCGAGGGCGCAGCTCATCTTCGCCATCTGGTTGCCCGAGAGCAGGTCTCTCAGGTTCCCGGCTCCGAGCCCGCGCTCTTCGCTCGCTCCGTCTGAAAGATCAGGGCCGACAAGCACTCCGCTCGTCGGCCCTGATCTCTATTCCGCTTCGGCCTGATCGACTATTCGGGTCGACGCCGATCGCGGGACCACCACCACCGGAACCGGTGAGTACCGCACGATCTTCGCCGCCCGACTGCCGAGGAACACCCGCGCCAGTGGACCTGCCTTGCTCGAGCCGACAGTCAGAACGTCACCTCGGTCCCACTCGACGCCCTCGAGCGCCTCGGCCCAGTTACGACCATGGCTGATAACCGATTCCATGACGTCGGGTATTTCGGGCAGTGCACGCACGCGCTCGAAGGCAGCGTTGGTCTCGCGCTCGACCACCTCGGCCCACTCGGAGATGATCGGTGAATCCCCCTCGGTCCCGAGTGTGGTCGTGTACTGCGCGTTTGCGCGAACTGCAAACGCCGCCAGTCTGAGTCCGGCATCGACACGCGCAGCCACGGTCGCGGCGGCGAGCACCAGATCGTCTTGATCGGGTGTGCCCGAGTATGCGGCGGTGACGCGGCGAACCACCTCACCGGGCTTGGTTCGAAATCCCCTCGGCGCCAGGGCGACCGGAACGTCGGAGCTGTGCAGCAAGCGTGAGGTGACACTGCCGAGAGCCACGTGACCGAACACCCCGGCCGTAGACGAATCCAGGACGATCATCTTGGCTTCGTGCTCGTGAACGAGATCGAGCAGGCCACTCGACGTCGACTGAGCCTCATGCACGACATAGGTCACGTCGACATCGGAGGGCATGTCTGCCCGCGCTTTCGCCAGTGCCGCTTCGGCTTCGGCTCGCAACTGCTGGTGGTATTCGGCGTCGACCCGCGCCATCCCGGGCGGTGGCGGCGAGGGAATCACCGCGCAGATCACCAACGGTTCACCGGACGAGCGTGCCAACAGCGTTGCCAGATGGACGGTTCCGGAACTGTCACCGTCGGGTGCGTATCCCGCGAGCAGCGTCATGAGTCGGACTCCGATCCCAATTCGGCGCGGTTCTTCGCACCGAGGCGCGAGTGCTTCATACCGTAGGCGAAGTACCAGATGATCGCGACGGTCACCCAGACGAGGAACACGTAGATCGTGACGGTTCGGAGGTCCTTGATGATCCACAGGCAACCCAGGATCGAGAGGATCGGCGTCACCGGATAGCCGGGAACTTTGAAGCTGCGCGGCAGGTCCGGGTCACTGCGCCGCAGGATGATGACCCCGATCGAGACAACGAGGAAGGCCACCAGGGTTCCGATACTGGTCATTTCGGCGAGAAAGTTGATCGGAATGAATCCGGCCAGAATGCTGATGACGACGCAGACGATGATGGTGTTGGGCACCGGCGTCAGAGTCCGCGGGTTCACCTTGTGGAAGATCGACGGAATCATGCCGTCGCGTGACATCGCGAACAGGATGCGGGTCTGACCGTAGATGACCACGAGCGTGACGCTGCAGATCGAGATCACCGCACCGGCGGCCAGAAGTGTTCCCGGCCAGGTAGATCCGGTCACCTGTTCGAGGATAGCGGACAGTCCGGCTTCCTGACCTTCGAACGATGCGGAATCCTGTGCACCGATCGCCACGGCGACAACGGCGATGTAGATCGCGGTGACGGACACGAGTGCAATGAGGATCGCGAGAGGGAGATTGCGACGAGGGTTCTTCACTTCTTCACCGGCGGTGGACACTGCGTCGAGGCCGATATAGGAGAAGAAGATGATTCCGGCGGCGGACATGACGCCGCTGAATCCGAACGGTGCGAAGTCGGCGAAGTGATTGCTGTTCCATCCGGCGATGCCGACCACGATGAAGAGCAGCAGAATCGCGAGTTTGATCGAGACCATGATGGCGTTGGCCTTGGCCGATTCACTGGCGCCGCGAATGAGCAGAACACCGCACAGGCACACCAGGATCACTGCGGGCAGATTGATGATGCCGCCCTGCTCCGGCGCTTGTGACAGCGCGTCGGGGATCTGGAACCCGAAGAGGTTGCCAAGCAGCTGGTTCAAGTATTGCGACCATCCAACGGACACCGCCGCGGCCGAGACTCCGTACTCGAGAAGCAGACACGCGCCGACGGCCATGGCCGGAAGCTCTCCGAGCGTCGCGTAAGCGTAGGAATACGACGAGCCCGACGCCGGGACAGCTCCGGCCAACTCCGCGTAACAGATCGCCGTGAGTCCCGCGACGATACCGGCAACAACGAAGGAGATGATCACTGCCGGACCCGCAACCGGGACTGCCTGCGAGAGGACGAAGAAGATACCGGTGCCGATCGTGGCGCCGATGCCGAACATGGACAACTGCGCCAAACCGATACTGCGGGTCAGCTCACCGCCGTTGGTATCTGCGCCGGTCTCCTGGTCTATCTGCAAAGCCGGCTTGCGCCGAAGTACGTGTTTGACGAGAGTAGCCATCGACGCTCCTCTAGAGTGCCTGGTAGGAAACTGTTGTATCCTCATACTGCACGTAAGTGTCCTGCGACACAACAGTTGGAGCAAAGTTGTCCAGCTCACGCCAACCGTCCGGTCTGGAATGCCCGGATCGTGAACCGCCTTCGGAGAAAACGGGGAGATCATGACCGGACCGACCATCACCGTCGACCTGCGTCGTATCGAACAGAATGCGCGCGTCCTCGTCGAGGCGTCCAGCGCTCACGGTATATCGGTGGCCGGTGTCAGCAAATCTACGTGCGGCTCCCCCAAAGTGGCACGAGCAATGGTCCGCGGCGGCGTCACGCAGATCGCCGACTCCCGCCTGGACAACCTGGCCCGCATTCGCCGCGACGGCATCACCGTTCCCCTGATGCTGATCCGCGCACCGTCGCTGAACGAGATCGACGACACGATCCGCTACGCGGACATCAGCCTCAACTCCGAGTTGACGACGATTGCTGCTCTGGGCAGAGCAGCACAAACGCGAGGAGTCGTCCACGACATCGTGCTGATGATCGACCTCGGAGATCTCCGCGAAGGGATCCTGCCGGCGGAGGCGTTGGACGTAGTCGCTGAAATCCTTCCCATCGAGGGCATCAGACTGATCGGAATCGGCGCGAACCTCGCCTGCGTCGGCGGCATCCAACCGACCGTCGACAACCTGTCGAATCTGGTCTACCTAGCCGACGAAATCACGAAGCGGTTCTCGATCGAACTGCCGATCGTTTCCGGCGGCAATACGTTCTCGCTGCCACTACTCGAGACGGGCACGATGCCCGAGGGGATCAACCATCTGCGTTTGGGCGCCAGCATCGTACTGGCCGAATCACCTACTCCCCCAGGACTGTACGAACTGCTGAACAACGATGCCTTCACTCTCACCGCGGACATCATCGAGGCCAAGGTCAAGCCGTCGCGGCCGTATGGAGTCTCAGGGGAAGACGCATTCGGCCGACGCCCCGTCTTCGACAACGAGGACAAGCCGAGCCGACGCCTGATCTTGTCCATCGGCCGCGAAGACATCTCGCCGGAAGGCTTGACCCCGATCGATCCGCGCCTGAAGGTGATCAGCGCCAGTAGCGATCACCTCCTCGTCGACGCCGGAGAAACAGGCGACGAATACCGACTGGGTGGCACCGTCGACTTCACGATCGATTACGGCGCGCTCTTGATGGCGATGACATCGCCCTACGTCGAAAAGCGCTACGTCCTGGGCACCGAACCGATCGATGCCAATGCGAGCGTCGAATTGATCGACCTCGAAACTAGCGGGCTGGCAAGCCATCTCCTCGATCACGGTCTACGCGAAGACATGTCCGGAATCGGTTTCAGCTGCATTCAAGGAGAGAACGCCGCCGCGGATCTCACGACGTTGCCGCTGTGGCTCACTGCCGAGGCCTGGCAGAACACCAAAATTCCGATCGCCACCGAACCCGGAACCGATTTGGGTGCAATTATTTTCGCCTCCCACGGCGATATCGAACAATTGCTGTCGTCGGCGGTGGATCTGCACGGCCCCAGCTTGGAGAACACCGTCTTGGTGGGCGTCAAGAACGCCACGGTCGATCACAAGCGCGCACTCGACGAGTACGGGGTATTGCTGGTGACGATCGACGAGATCGATCGCCGTGGCATGGCGGCCTTGATGCCTCGCGTCCTCGCCGCGGCGGGTCAGGGTGTGAACGGCGTCCACGTCCACTTCGACCTGGACATCATCGACGGGCGTGTTCTCGGCGTCGACGACACGACGCATCTGGGCGGCCTCACATTCCGAGAAGCGCACCTCGCCGCCGAATTCATCAGCGAGACCGGCCTGACGAGATCGATTTCGATCGGCAGCGTCGCGGGAGCGGATTCCGATCCTCTCGGCCGTCAGGCGACCTTCGTCGACGGACTGGTTGCATCGCTGCTCGGGCGCAAGGTGGTCAAAGCCTGACGTTGTCGGCAGCCCTTGCGAGAATCGTTCGATGATCACGCGGAGCTCCGGTCAGCACGTATTCATCGCACTCGGCACGCCGTGGCTCGATGCCGTGGTCGCGTTTCTCGAACCCCGTGCCCGTGTCGATCCCTGGATCATGCGCGGAAAGATGGCCATCGGCGACCTGCTGATCACTGTTCTCGACACCACTCCTCGCACGCTGCTCTGCATCGAGACCGTGGCTGCGCCCTTCGACGGCACGTCGCGGATGGAAGTCGATGAACGCCCGTACGAACTCCACGGTTTGCCCACCGTTCCAGAACTCGAACAACGATGGTCCATCACATTTCCCACGGATCCAGGGCCGGTCGACGACGCACTGGCCGACCGGATTCTCACGGCCGGCCAGTCACACTATGCGCACTACTTCGGCGACATCGACACGCTGGATCCGACGTCCACAGCTGCCCACGCCCGAACGTTGATGAACGAGCGGGGCAACTGCACAGGTTGCAGCTCACCGATGCCGTTGCGAAAGTTCAACAGCGGCGATCGCCTTCACTTTCATTCCGCATCACGGATCTTCAGGCAGGCTGAACCTGGTGACGACTACCCAGCCGTCCTGTGCCGCAAATGCACCGGAAGGATGGCCACGTCCGGGCACACCAACTTCATCGACTACATGCTGTCGAAGAATCCGTCGTGCCCACTCTGCGGTGCACACAGAACCGCTCAGTGTTCCCCGGGGATGCCGGTCCATCCATTCGATCACCTACCGTGGCTCGCCGGAACGGGCTGCGTCGTGGGACCGGACACCCCGGAATGGACGTGCCGAGCGTGCAGTCACTCATGGGGACAGATGTTCCCGCCGGATCACCCACAGCACGACTGATCAGTTCGCGGCGAAGCCGGGAAGCCGATCGATGTCCGCGATGATCGAATACTCCGCGGCGTCACCCTGGAGGATTCGACTCTGCTCGCCGTGGACGTCGACGGGGACGTCGCCGGCCAACGTCACTCGGTGCACACTGCGGGCCTGAGTCCCGTAGTCGGCGATACCGTAATGCTGAGTCGCCTGGTTGTCCCAGATCGCCAGGTCGCCGGCCGACCAGTTCCATCGAACAGTGTTTTCCAACTTGATGATTCGTGCCTGCAGGATCTGGTAAAGAGCGACCGACTCCGACGGCTTGAGCCCGACGAACTCCTTGAAGAAGTGACCGAGCAGGAGGGTCTTCTCCCCCGTCGCCGGATGGATACGCACCACCGGGTGTTCGGTCTCGTAGATCTCACGGGTGAATTCGGCGTAGTAGGCCTGGCGCTGCGCGTCTACCGGGTTCGCCTGATCGACAACCTCGGCATAGTCGTAGGCATTGGTGTGAACGGCCCGCAAATTCTCGACCAAGACCTTGAGCGAAGGCGGCAGTTGGTCGTACGCAGCGGTCGTGGACGCCCACGTGGTCGCTCCGCCGTACTCGGGAATGGTCGTAGCTCGCAGAATCGAGGCTTTCGGGATGCGGTCGACGAACGTCACATCCGTGTGCCAACTGTTGGCAGCGCGGTCGAGCACCAACAGCTTGTCTCCCTTGGACTTCACCGTGGGGTGCGGGGTGGTCTGGGTGCCGAGGGTTCCGGCGAATTCGTACTGCGACGTGTCGTCGAGATGCTGCTGCCCACGGAAGAACACAACCTTGTGCGCTGCCAGCGCATAGTTGATCGCGTAGGCGGTTTCTTCGGACAGATCCCCGGAGAGATGTACGCCGTCGATGCGGGCGCCGATCAGTTCACCGACCTTGTGGACAGTGATTCCCCCGGCAGCGTAGATCTGCTCCGGGGTCTGAGTGACGCGTTCGAGTTCGGTGACGGACATGGCGATCTCCTGTGAGTCGGTCAAGCCTACGGGCGCGGCAGTCGTCATGGCGCTGCCTACTGTGAACACTCAATCATTTACGCTGCGGGCTCGAATACGGTTGAACTCGAGGTGATCTCAAAGTTCGCCGCTCCCTCGCCGGAGAATATTGCCGCTCACTGGGACGAGGCCGTCGTCGTTGTCGTCATGAGCTGTAGCGTGCGATCTGCCGCACCCACGTCTACGGAGGACAGCATGCAACCCGAGGGCCCTGCCGAACAGATTCGTTCAACGCTCGCTCGCATCGCCCATCTTGCCGATACCGGCTCGGTCGAGGATTACGTGGAGCAGTTCACCCGCGAGGCCGAATGGAACATGCCCGCCAATCCCGATCGCGGTATCCCCGCACAGGTACGACGTGGCCGTGAAGAAATTGCTGCTGGAGTTCGCGAGCGTCGCGCGGCCGGCATTCAAGGGCCTGGCACGTTCACACGTCACGTCACCACGGCGATCGCCGTGGACGTGATGTCGGAAACTACAGCCCGCGCGGATGCGGTGTGGACGTTCTACGTCGACACAGCCACGTCGCCCGAACTCAGCGGCGTCGGGAGCTACGCGGACGAGTTCGA
>NZ_LEKE01000112.1:0-30604 GCF_001029585.1 Rhodococcus sp. ARP2
CGTCCTGCACACGCTGGCTGCGGCACAGGAAGGCGAGGTCGACTTCGACCTCGACACCATCGACGCGATCAGCCGCAAGGTGCCGTGCCTGTCCAAGGTCTCCCCCAACTCGGACTACCACATGGAGGACGTCCACCGCGCCGGCGGAATCCCCGCGCTGCTCGGTGAGCTTCGCCGCGGCGGACTCCTCGAAACCGACGTGTCCACCGTGCACACCAAGAGCTTCGACCAGTGGCTCGACGACTGGGACATCCGCTCCGGCAAGGCAACCGACGAGGCAATCGAGCTTTTCCACGCGGCTCCCGGCGGCGTGCGCACCATCGAACCGTTCTCCACGGACAACCGTTGGTCTGCTCTCGACACCGATGCGGCCGGCGGCTGCATCCGCGACGTCGAGAACGCCTACACCGTCGAAGGCGGCTTGGTTGTCCTGCGCGGCAACATCGCACTCGACGGCGCAATCCTCAAGACGGCCGGCATCGACGAGGAACTGTTCTCCTTCCAGGGCCCGGCGCTCGTCGTCGAATCTCAGGAAGAAGCCGTCTCGGTCATCTTGCAGAAGAAGATCAAGGCCGGCGACGTTCTCGTCGTGCGTTACGAAGGCCCCAAGGGTGGCCCCGGCATGCAGGAAATGCTGCACCCCACTGCCTTCCTCAAGGGCGCAGGCCTCGGCAAGGAATGCGCACTGATCACCGACGGTCGTTTCTCGGGCGGAACCTCCGGACTGTCCATCGGTCACATCTCCCCCGAGGCTGCCGCAGGCGGAGTCATCGGACTCGTCCAGAACGGCGATCAGGTCCGCATCGACGTCGCCTCGCGCACGCTCGAGATCCTGGTCGACGACGACGTCCTCGCCGAGCGACGCGCGAAGATGGAGGCCTCCGAGCGCCCGTGGCAGCCGGTCGATCGTCAGCGCACCGTGACGACAGCCCTGCGCGCCTACGCCGCTCTGGCAACGTCCGCCGACAAGGGCGCGGTTCGCTACGTTCCGTAAGTTCTGCCACGAACGGACATAGATCCCCGGCCGCTTCGGCCGGGGATCTTTTCTGTCAGCGTGCGAGATGAATCGGGATCAGATCCGCGCCAGTTCCTCCGGAAAATCTTCATCCGGTGTTGTACGAGCATGCACCACAACCCAATCCGATCATCGCGTCGGTTTGGTACGCATCGTCGGCAGCACATTCGACAACCACGCCGACACGTAGGAACTTGCGCATGGCGACCTTGAGCCGGCGCAGCGTCCAGGGACTTCTTTCACACGAGAACGGATGAAAGGTCAGCGCCCATACGGAATTCCGCGACATCGCACATCCGGTCGAGTTCGTAAGCGTCGAGAGACGTCGGAGTACCACCACCGAACGCCACTGCGTCGTAGTGCGTGCAGTGGCCTGTCAGCCGTCTTGCGCGGATACACATATACGTAATTCTGGTACGGACGTACCGCAACTGTGAGACTCATTGACCGCAAGACCGACCGACAGGTACCGAATAGTCGGCCGACACGCGGAGCACGAACGGAACGATATGAGCTATCAGACATTTCAGACTGAATCGCGCGTCCGGCTCGTGAGCGAATTCACTTGGACGTAGGGTTCCAGACACCAGCTGATCAATTCAGATACATGAGGGGGGATGACTTCCAGTCAGGTGATCATTTCGGTCAGTTCGAGCTAGCTGACTTGCACACGGCGCTCACCAGTGGTTCCCTCATCAGGTCGCTGAGACGCACATCACAACGACGACAGTCAGCCACCGCCCGCCACCCACAAGGTCGACGGGAAACAACCAAGGAGCAATACATGCCCGGAGTCGGCATATGGCGCACCAAATCCGTCGAGCAATCGATCGCGGACACCGACGAGCCTGAGACAAAGCTCAAGAAGGAACTGACCGCGAAGGACCTCACGGTATTCGGAGTCGCCGTCGTCATCGGCGCAGGCATCTTCACGCTGACTGCTCGAACCGCAGGCAATGTCGCAGGACCCTCGATTTCACTGGCATTCGTTCTCGCTGCGATCGCCTGTGGCCTTGCCGCGCTGTGTTACGCGGAGTTCGCCTCCACCGTTCCAGTCGCAGGCAGCGCATACACGTTCTCCTACGCGACGTTCGGTGAGTTCGCAGCCTGGATCATCGGCTGGGACCTCATCCTCGAGTTTGCTCTCGCCTCCGCCGTCGTCGGCAAGGGTTGGTCGCTGTACCTCGGCAACGTCATCGGGGCGAGCGGCAGCACCACCGCCCACATCGGGTCGATCAGCTTCGACTGGGGCGCCCTGCTCATCATCGGCGCGATCACCCTGATTCTCGCGATCGGCACCAAGGTTTCCTCGCGAGTCTCCGCGATCATTACCGCGATCAAGATCGCAGTAGTCCTGCTCGTCATCGTCGTGGGCGCGTTCTACATCAAGAAGGAGAACTACTCTCCCTTCATCCCGCCGTCCGAAGGATCCGAGAGCTCTGCAAGCGGAATCCATCAGACCTTGTTCTCCTGGCTGACCGGTGCAGGCGGAAGTAGCTACGGCGCCTACGGATTGCTCGCCGCAGCCAGCCTCGTGTTCTTTGCCTTCATCGGCTTCGATGTCGTCGCCACCACGGCCGAGGAAACCAAGAACCCGCAGAAGTCGTTGCCACGCGGAATCTTCGGCTCGCTCGCCATCGTCACCGTTCTCTACGTTGCCGTCACACTCGTCCTGACCGGCATGGTCAAGTACACCGAACTCAAGGACGGCAGTCCTCTGGTCGGCGATTCCAGCGCCACCCTCGCAACCGCATTCGAGGCCAACGGAATCGGTTGGGCACAAACCGCCATCAACTTCGGTGGCCTGGCCGGCCTCACGACAGTTGTCATGGTCATGATGCTCGGCCAGACCCGCGTCCTCTTCGCAATGTCCCGTGACGGCCTCATGCCGCGCAGCCTGGCCAAGACCAACGCCAAGGGCATCCCGATGCGCATCACGTTGATCGTCGGTGGCATCGTCGCCGTCCTGGCAGCCTTCTTCCCGATGGGCACGCTCGAAGAGATGGTCAACATCGGAACGCTGTTCGCATTCGTCCTGGTTTGTGTCGGTGTCATCGTCCTACGCCGCACCCGCCCCGACCTGCCGCGCGGATTCCGCGTCCCACTGGTGCCCTTCGTGCCGATCGTCGCCGTGCTCGCCTGCGGTTGGCTGATGCTCAACCTCTCGGTCGAGACCTGGATCCGGTTCCTCGTCTGGATGGCCATCGGTGTGCTCGTGTACTTCGCCTACGGTCACCGCAAGTCGGTCCTCGGTCGCAAGCTCAAGGACGGAACAGCCATCCCGTCCGCGAACGCCGACCCGGTACTCGTCAAGGACTGATCCTTCACAGACGAACCGCCGCTCTCCGATTCGGAGAGCGGCGGTTCGTTTGTTCGACGGCGCGAGTTTCAGATGAGCGGATTGGCACCGTTCAGGAAGATCCAAGTGCAGACGCCGGCAGCGATGCCGAGGATCAAGACCACGAGCGATCCGACGAACGGGCGGGTTGCCCAGCCACGACGACCGTCGAGCGAAATACGGCCAGGACCCGTCAAAATGATGACGCCCGCACAGATTCCGAGCAGCATCTCGTACTCGGTACCGGCCGGGGCGAAGTACTCCAGTCCAGGTGCGCTCGCCTGACGCAGCGCCCACGCATTGATCATCACGGCCAGAACCGATGCTGCCGCAACGGGAGTCAGCAACCCCAGGATCAGGAGGGCGCCACCTGCGACCTCACCGACGGCGCCGAGGATCGCCATCCACTTCGCCTGCTGGAACCCGGCATCCGCCAGCATCGTCTCGAAACCGCCCAGACCCGGCCCGTTCCAGATACCGGTCAACTTCTGCAGACCGTGCACCAGTGCTGTTCCGCCGACGGCCAAACGCAGTGCAAGCAAACCGAGGTCGAGAGTGCCTCGGCCCCGCGGAGTCTCGGTGGTCCCTGCCACGGCTTCGGCGGTGGGGACGGCGGTGATCGGAGCGTCGTACGCCGTCTCTCGCCCGAGAGCCACTGTCGGCTGATCCGCGCCCGGCGCTCGGTATGTCGGTATCTGTTCGGTCAGCGAGTTGGCGTTCGTGGAACCGAAATCGAGATCGTCGTCGGTCCGCGGCAACGGATTCTTGGCGCTCACCGTCGGAAATTGTTCGGTGGGCGAGTCATACGGACTGGACACGTTGCCCGTCGGCTTGTCCGCATCCGACAACTCGCTGGGATCTTTTCGCTCGTCAGTCACGTAGGTGAGCCTATGGCCGATTCACGAACTCGACGGGGAACCTTGGTCCGGCGTGGCGGCATCTGCCGTGGGTTACGTAACGTCTTGGGCATGACTACGGGTAGGCATGCAGCGCTGGGCGCACTGGCTCTGGTGCTCGGGACATCGTTGCTCGCAGGTTGCGCGGACTTCGACGAATCGACTGCCTCGCCGTTCACACCCGAACCGACCAACCAGGCAAGCGCCGAAGTGCAGCCGGAGAATCCGCCGCCGTCGACCACGCCGCCGGCGCCGCGGACCGGCCCCCTCGGGCCGTGTCAGGACGCCGACACCGCCGTGATCGCAACCTGTCTCGACACCACCGGCGGCCTCGTCACACTCCCGGACGGGAACTCCGGGCTGGTGGCCGAACGGCGAACCGGCCGAATCATGCAGGTAGCCCCCAACACGACACCGGTCGAGGTTGCCAAGATCGATGTCGACGGCAGCGGCGACGGCGGACTGCTCGACATCGCCCTCTCCCCCACATTTGTCGAAGACAACCTGATCTATGCCTACGTCACCACCGGAACCGACAACCGGGTGGTCCGCATTGCTCCCGGTGACACCGCCAAGGAGGTCCTCGGCGGAATCCCGCGCGGTGCAAGCGGCAACGGCGGATCACTCGAGTTCGCGGCCCCGGACCAGCTCATGGTCCTGACAGGCGATACCGGCAACCCTGCGGTTGCTCAGGATCCCGGCTCGTTGGCGGGGAAACTGTTGCGAGTCCGATCGTTGACGCCAAACGCTTCGCCGCCTCGCCCGGAACTTGTTCTGTCCGGAATCGGTAACGGCGGCGGCGTGTGTGTCGATCCCGGCATCGCGACCTGGGTCACCGACCGAACCACTCTCGAAGATCGCCTCCAACGCGTCGGCTCCGACGGCACAGTGACGTCGCCCGCTTGGACCTGGCCCGACCGGCCCGGCGTCGGGGGGTGCATTGCGGCGCAGGGAGTGGTAGCTGTCGCGTTGGGGGCCGGCAAAGCGATCTCCGCATTGGCCGCTGACCCCGGAACGGGAGCGATCACCACCGCGCCGTCGGCAGTGGCGAAAGACACGTACGGCCAACTGGGCGGTTTGGCGCTCGGATCCGACGGTTTGATGTGGGCGAGCACGATCAACAAGACCGCGGGCGAGCCGGGGCCGAACGACGACAAGGTGGTCAAGATCCCGATGCCGAGTGGCAGCGGCGGGATCGACTGAACCGCGATCGCCGAAGCGCCATGTCTGTTCGGTCACGGATCCCGTGACCGAACATGCACAGATGCGTACTCTTTTGTTAGCGGGGCTAAACACCCCGCACTTGCCAGGAGCGGTTGGCCAACCACGACAAAGGAGTCGGTATGAAGGCAATCCAGTACACGAGAATCGGCGCGGAACCCGAACTCACGGAGATTCCCAAACCCGAGCCCGGTCCAGGTGAAGTGCTCCTGGAAGTCACCGCTGCCGGCGTCTGCCACTCGGACGACTTCATCATGAGCCTGCCCGAAGAGCAGTACACCTACGGCCTTCCGCTCACGCTCGGCCACGAAGGCGCAGGCAAGGTCGCCGCCGTCGGCGAGGGTGTCGAAGGTCTCGACATCGGAACCAATGTCGTCGTCTACGGGCCTTGGGGTTGCGGCAACTGTTGGCACTGCTCACAAGGACTCGAGAACTATTGCTCTCGCGCCCAAGAACTCGGAATCAATCCTCCCGGTCTCGGTGCACCCGGCGCGTTGGCCGAGTTCATGATCGTCGATTCTCCTCGCCACCTTGTCCCGATCGGTGACCTCGACCCGGTCAAGACGGTGCCGCTGACCGACGCCGGTCTGACGCCGTATCACGCGATCAAGCGTTCTCTGCCGAAACTTCGCGGAGGCTCGTTCGCGGTTGTCATTGGTACCGGCGGTCTCGGCCACGTCGCTATTCAGCTCCTCCGTCACCTCTCGGCGGCAACGGTCATCGCTTTGGACGTGAGCGCGGACAAGCTCGAACTGGCAACCAAGGTAGGCGCTCACGAAGTGGTTCTGTCCGACAAGGACGCGGCCGAGAACGTCCGCAAGATCACTGGAAGTCAAGGCGCCGCACTGGTTCTCGACTTCGTCGGCTACCAGCCCACCATCGACACCGCGATGGCTGTCGCCGGCGTCGGATCAGACGTCACGATCGTCGGGATCGGGGACGGCCAGGCCCACGCCAAAGTCGGGTTCTTCCAAAGTCCTTACGAGGCTTCGGTGACAGTTCCGTATTGGGGTGCCCGCAACGAGTTGATCGAATTGATCGACCTCGCCCACGCCGGCATCTTCGACATCGCGGTGGAGACCTTCAGTCTCGACAACGGTGCCGAAGCGTATCGACGACTGGCTGCCGGAACGCTCAGCGGCCGTGCGGTTGTGGTCCCTGGTCTGTAGACCGACAGCGGCAAAACGACAGCGGTAAATACTGATGCCCGGCCGAATTCGATTCGGCCGGGCATCAGTGTCAGAAATTCGGTGTGCGCTAGCTGCACGCCTCGATGACAAGTTCCTTCACACGAGCCGCGTCTGCCTGTCCTCGGGTGGCCTTCATGACGTCGCCGACGATCTTTCCGGCGGCCTGGACCTTGCCACTGCGGATCTTGTCCGCGATGTCGGGGTTGGCTGCGAGTGCCTCGTCGACGGCTGCCTTGAGCTTGGTTTCGTCACGTTCGACGACCAGCTCCGGGTGGGCCGCGACAACCTGCTCCGGGTCACCCTCGCCGTCGAGGACGTGATCGACGACCTGGCGAGCGACCTTGTTGTTGAGCTTGCCGCTGTCGATGAGAGCTACGACCTGCGCAACCTGCGCCGGGGTGATCGGCAGAGCGCCGAGTTCGACGCCGCGGGTGTTGGCCTGCTGCGACAGGTAGGACAGCCACCAGGAGCGCGCTGCCTCGGGCGAAGCACCGGCCTCGGTGGTCGCGATCACCAGATCGATGGCGCCGGCGTTGACGAGGTCACGCATGACCTCGTCGGAGATTCCCCAGTCCTTCTGGATCCGCGCGCGGCGAATCCAGGGAAGCTCCGGCAAGGTGCCGCGCAGTTCTTCGACCCACTCTGCGCTCGGAGCAACAGGCTCGAGATCCGGTTCCGGGAAGTAGCGGTAGTCCTCGGCCGTTTCCTTGCGGCGTCCGGCGGCCGTGGTGCCGTCGGCTTCCTGGAAGTGGCGGGTCTCCTGGATGACCTCGCCGCCGGCGTCGAGAACTGCTGCCTGACGGCGCATTTCGTAGCGAACTGCGACCTCGACGCTCTTGAGGGAGTTGACGTTCTTGGTCTCGGTACGCGTTCCGAGTTCCTTGGCGCCGATCGGCATCAGCGAGATGTTGGCGTCGCAGCGCATCGATCCCTGATCCATCCGCACGTCCGAGACGTCGAGAGACTTGAGCAGATCACGAAGCGCCGTCACGTAGGCGCGGGCAACCTCGGGAGCGCGCTCACCGGCACCGTGGATGGTCTTGGTGACGATCTCCACCAGCGGCACACCCGCACGGTTGTAGTCGAGCAGTGAGTGGCTCGCACCGTGGATACGGCCCGTAGCGCCACCGACGTGGAGGGACTTACCGGTGTCCTCCTCCATGTGCGCGCGCTCGATGTCGACACGCCACGTCGTCCCGTCGTCGAGGATCACGTCGAGGTATCCCTCGGTTGCGATCGGCTCGTCGTACTGGGAAATCTGGTAGTTCTTCGGCTGATCCGGGTAGAAGTAGTTCTTGCGTGCGAATCGGCCCCAAGGCGTGATGGAGCAGTTGAGAGCAAGGCCGATCCGGATCGCGGACTCGACAGCGGCTGCGTTCACCACCGGCAACGAACCGGGCATGCCCAGACAGACCGGGCACACCTGGGTATTGGGTTCGGCACCGAACTCGGTGGGGCACGGGCAGAACATCTTGGTCGCGGTGCCGAGTTCTACGTGCACCTCCATACCCATCACAGGCTCGTACTTGGTCAGTACTTCGTCGTAATCGAGGATGTCGGGCGCATCGACAGCAGTCATGGTGATCAGTTTATGCGTCTGCGGCTCAGCCGAAGAATGCGGCTGCCTCCTCGTAGCGCTCCTTGGGCACCGTCTTGAGTTTGCGGGTCGCCTCGGCGAGCGGAACGAGGTCGATGGACGTTCCGTGCAACGCGACCATCTGACCGAAATCTCCGCGGTGAGCTGCGTCGGTGGCATGAACGCCGAAGCGAGTGGCGAGGATGCGGTCGTGCGGCGTCGGGGTGCCACCGCGCTGGATGTGTCCGAGGACGGTGGTGCGAACTTCCTTGCCGATCCGGCGCTCGATCTCGTTTCCGAGCTGCTGCGCGACACCGGTGAAGATCTTGTGGCCGAACTCGTCTATGCCACCTTCGCGCAGAGTCATCGACGCGGGATCGGGCATCGCACCTTCAGCCACGACGCAGATGAAGTGGGAGTCGCCACGCTGGAAGCGCTTCTTGACCATCGCGCACACCTCGTCGACGTCGAACGGCTGTTCCGGAACCAGAGTCAGGTGTGCCCCCGACGCCAGTCCGGCTTGCAGCGCGATCCAGCCCGCGTGCCGGCCCATCACCTCGACGAGCATGACGCGCTGATGCGATTCAGCCGTGGTGTGGAGTCTGTCGATGGCGTCGGTGGCGACGGCCAAGGCGGTGTCGAACCCGAAAGTCACGTCGGTGCAGTCGATGTCGTTGTCGATCGTCTTGGGCACACCGATCACGGGTACGCCGCTCTCGGAAAGCCAACTGGCCGCGGTGAGTGTGCCTTCGCCGCCGATCGGGATCAGGACGTCGATCCCGTTGTCGTCGAGGGTCTGCTTGATCTGATCGAGGCCCGCACGGAGTTTGTCGGGGTTCACGCGAGCGGTGCCGAGGATCGTGCCGCCGCGGGTGAGGATGCGGTTGATGCGGTCATCGGAGTCGAGCGGGACCTTGCGGTCCTCGAGCAATCCTCGCCAGCCGTCCCGGAATCCGACCACGGTACTGCCGTAACGACCGGCCGACGTACGTACGACGGCGCGGATGACCGCGTTCAAGCCCGGGCAGTCGCCGCCGCCCGTGAGGATTCCGATTCGCATAGTGCAGCACCTCTCGTGACCGGATTGTGGATCTTGGTGTCCATCTTCCCCCAGTCACCGTATTGCCGCAGGATAGCGGCGTTGCCGAGCCGCAACGCCGCGCCGCACTGGGCCACTAACCCGGCGTGACGAGCCCGCTTTCGTACGCCAACACGACTGCCTGGGCGCGATCGCGCAGATCGAGCTTGGACAGCACCTTCCCGACATGGGTCTTGACGGTCTGCTCGGCGACGAACAGCCGCTCGGCAATCTCGACGTTGGACAATCCGCGGGCGATCAGTTCGAGGACCTCGCGCTCACGCGGGGTCAGCGCATCGAGCGCTGCGGGCCGTGCGCGCGGTGCGGCCCGCCGGCTGGTCACATCGGCAATCAGGCGACGCGTCACCGTCGGCGCCAGCAAGGCCTGCCCTTCGGCGACGACACGCACCGCCCGAATCAGTTCCTCAGCCGGTGCGTCCTTGAGCATGAACCCGCTCGCTCCGACGCTCAGGGCCTCGTAGACGTAGTCGTCGATGTCGAAAGTGGTGAGCATGAGGACTCGCACCGGCGGTTCCCATCCGGCGGACAGAATCTGGCGGGCAGCGTCGAGTCCGTTCATCTCGGGCATACGAACATCCATCAACACCACATCCGGACGCAATCGCGCGACCTCGGCGACGGCGATCTTGCCGTCCGGCGCATCGCCGATCACGCTGATGTCTGGCTGAGCGGAGAGTAGGGCTCCGAACCCTTGTCGAACCATCGCCTGGTCGTCTGCGATGAATACTGTGATGGGCACTCGGACAGCCTAGGCGGGCATCGACGGCAACTCGGCCCGGACCTCGAACCCTCCGTCCTCGCGCCGGTTTGCCAACAGCATGCCGCCCACGGCCGAAGCCCGCTCACGCATTCCGCGTATTCCGTTGCCACCAGTGGTTTCCGACGCCGAGTGCTGATTGCCACCCAATGGCGAAGGCCCGTTGTTCACGAGCGCGCTCACCGATTGCGGGCCGAACGCCACGGCGACCTCGATGGGTCCGCCTGGTGAATGCCTGGCCGCATTGGTAATCGACTCCTGAATGATCCGGTAGAGCGCAAGGCCCGTGGATTCCGAGACCGACGCTCGATCTCCGTCGACTCGCCACGACACCGGAAGTCCCGCACGGGTACTGCCGAGCAGCAGTTCGTCCAACTGGTCGACGCCCGGTTGCGGGGCCGTCACCACGGAGTCACCGTCGCTGCGCAGCACTCCGAGGAGACCACGAATCTCGTTGAGCGCTGCTCGCCCTGTCTCACTTATCGATTCGAATTCGGTCCGGATCTCGGGAGTGACCGCATCGAGTCGGTACGGCGCACTCTGCGCTTGCACGACCACCATCGACATGTGGTGGGCCACGATGTCGTGCAAGTCGCGGGCGATACGCGCCTTCTCCTCGAGGATCGTGCGCCGTGTGCGTTCGAGTTCGCTGACTTCCTCCTGCTTGGCCAACTGACGGCGCGAGAGAACCAACCAGCGGATCAGCAGGCAGAAGACCACCAGGGCGCTCAGCCCGACGGCCCAACCGGCTCCGTCGCTTCCCGGAGCGTTGCCGAGGAAAAGCAGCACCGTGGCGATCCAGGCGACACCGACAACCTGAATGGGTGCTCGCAGACTCACCGCGGCCAGCAACGACATCAGCACGATGATGTGGACGACCTGCCACGGGTAGTCGTAACCAGTCGTGTTGTCGAACACCAACGGGATGATCAGTGCCGACACCGCCGACACCGCCCATCCCAACGGAGCGTTGATCCGGATCAGGACAAACGGAAAGGCGGCCAACGCGGCGACGAAGGGCATGATCGGCGGCGAAACATGATGCGTCAGTTGCAGTGTCGGCCAGGCAATCGAATAGAGGATCAGAGTGATCACTACGATGACGATGTTCCAGAACTGACCGCGGGCCACGAAACTGGTTGCCCGGCGCACCTTCTCCGAATGTACGACCGCCCCGTCGAGGCCGGACAGCACCGACCCGGCAGTGGTGTATGTCGGCGCGGGCACACCCGGTGCGCCTCTGTTCTTCCTTCGGACCTTGATCACCCGTCAAGCCTATGAAGGCGAACCCCGAAAGTCCTCATACTGCAGAGTGAGATCCCCCTACCTCCGAGGTATCACAGGGGGGGAATTCTCACCCGATCGCACGTCGGAGAACCCCTCTCCAGAGCGATGACCGCCAGGATTGTCCGTTCATAGCGTGAACGGCATGCGGATCACACGAGTGAAAGACCTCTCTCGAAGCGCCGGCACCTGGGCTGCCCTGGCGCTGGCGGCAACGGCAGCGATCACCGTCACTGCCGGAGCGAGCGGAGCCGAGCCGCCGCGCACCGAGAATTCGAACGCATCCAGGGCGATCGCCACTGTGACTACCGCGGATGCCTCTGATGCTGCGACCACCATCCCGTCGGATTTCGCCGCATTTGCCGGCTACACGCCTACCGTCGTCGACGGATACCTCGCCAACCCCCACGGCGACTGCTCGTCACCGATTCCGCTTCCCGACGAATTCGACTCGGCCTGCAAAGCACACGATCTCGGGTACGACCTACTCCGCTACGCGCATTCGCACGGAACGGAACTGGGGCCGTGGGCCCGCCAGGTCCTCGACGGTCAGCTCGACGAGCGAATGCATGCGGCCTGTGAAGACCGCACGTCCTTTCTCTCACGTGGGTATTGCTTCGCGATGGCCGATGTCGCCGTCACAGCGGTGAACGGAAACTCTTGGCGCCAAAGCTATCTGACTCCGGTCGCGGAATCGGGGTTCGGTTACGGCACGGCCGGAGTTCTGGCAGTTTCCGCCCTCGGCTTCACCCTGATGCGATCGCGGCGCCTCGATCCGTCGAACGAGTTCTCCTTCTCCCCGAAAGCGATTGCAGCATGAGCGTTCTGAATGCGTCACGGACCCCCGTTCTCGCCCGAGTCGGGGCGCTCGCACTCCCCCGGGTGTCCACGAGCGTCGCCGTGGCAGCGATGTCCGCCATCTCGCTAGCTCCCGGACTCCTGCCGAGATCAGCCGTACTCCAAGGGGTATTCAGCGGTCTGCTCGTCGCGGTCGGGCTACTGGCGATGTGGGCGTTCTCCGCGGTAGCCCGTCGGCTCGTCCCCGACCGGGTCAAGGCCCGATTCGACGAACGTCATTGGCGCATCACCGCGTTCGGGTTGTCGACTGCCGGCACCGCAGTTGCGATGTTCGCCGCCGCCGGTTGGCAGAACTCGCTGCGAGCAGCGATGGGCGCACCGCCTGCCGGGCTGATCCACTGGGCGGAGGCGGGGTGCATTGCCTCGCTGACCGCCCTTGCACTCTGGGGCCTCGGGGTCGGACTTTCGAAGGCGCTGCGGTGGATGGGTTTCGCGCGGAGCGTGGGCGCACTGGTCATGGGAGTCCTCGGCGTGCAGTTGGTCGTCGGTCCCGCCGTCTGGAACGGTCTCGCCGATTCGTTCGACAAGTCCAACGCGTACATCGACACCGCTCTGACACAGCCACTTTCGGCCTCTGCGACAGGCAGCTCCGAATCGCTCATCTCGTGGACCTCGATGGGCGCGGAGGGACGCAAGTTCGTTGCTGCAGGCAAAGACTCGGTGCGCGTCTACGCCGGTGTGGATTCCGCACCCGATGCCGCATCGCGTGCCGCTCTCGCCGTGAACGAACTCGATCGCGTCGGTGGCTTCGCCCGCAACAGCGTCGTGGTGGCCGTTCCGACCGGCTCGGGCTGGATCGACACCCACGCAGTCGACGGTATCGAGCAACGGTTCGGCGGAGACGTCGCGATAGTCGGGCAGCAATACTCCGACGCACCCAGTTGGGCGACATTCCTGTTCAGCCGCGACGACGCCGAAGAATCAGCCACCGCCCTGTTCAAGGCTGTCGGTAGCCACATTGCCGCGATGCCGGCCGAAGAGCGACCGGACCTGTTCCTCTACGGACAGAGCCTCGGCGCCGTCGGCGGCAGCGCCGCACTGACCGACGCTCTGTCCGAGGGCAGTCCCATCGTCCCGTGCGACGTGTTGTGGGCCGGTCCCCCGGCCGGCGCGACACGAACGGACGGCGCAACCGTCCTCGCGAATACGTCCGACCCGGTGGTGTGGTGGTCCCCCGCCCTCGCGACGCAGAAGCCGGATCTGAGCCGTGCCGTGCAGGACGGCCCGATCCCGCAGTGGATCCCGGGCGTCACGTTCTTGCAGACCACCGTCGACATGCTCGGTTCGCTCGGTGTACCCGCCGGTCACGGCCACCGCTACGGAACCGATCAGGGAACAGCTTTGGGGACTTGCTCCTGAAACTGCTGTGCGCCTTTATTAACCGCGTGGGGTTAATAAAGGCGCACAGCAAACAGGTCAGACTGCAGTTGCAATCGGGCCGCGAGCAGCTTCGTAGGCGGCACCGACACGGTAGAGGCGCTCGTCAGCCATGGCGGGCGCCATGATCTGCAGGCCCACCGGCAGGTTGTCGTCCGCGGACAGACCCGATGGCACCGACATCGCGCAGTGTCCGGCCAGGTTGGTCGGCAGCGTGCACAGGTCGGAGAGGTACATGGCCAACGGATCGCCGACCTTCTCCCCCAACTTCCACGGCGTGAACGGGCTGGTCGGCGAGACCAGTACGTCTACCTTCTCGTAGGCCTTGTCGAAATCGCGTGCGATGAGGGTACGAACCTTGAGCGCCGAACCGTAGTAGGCGTCGTAGTAGCCCGAGGACAGTGCGTAAGTACCGATCATGATGCGGCGCTTGACCTCCGGGCCGAAACCGGCGGCGCGGGTTGCCGCCATGACCTGGTCGGCACTCATGTTGCCTTCGTCGACCCGCAGTCCGTAGCGCATGGCGTCGAAGCGGGCCAGGTTGGACGAGACCTCACTGGGCAGCACCAGGTAGTACGACGCGAGCGCATGCTCGAAGCTCGGGCACGAAACCTCGACAACTTCGGCGCCCAAAGCCTTGAGTTGCTCGACAGCAGCGTCGAAGGAAGCGATGACGCCGGGCTGGTAGCTGTCGGAGTGAAGTTCCTTGACCACACCGACTTTGACGCCGCGCAGGTCGCCGACTGCACCTTCACGTGCCGCAGCGACCACCGGACGCACGGGGGCGTCGATGGACGTGGAGTCACGCGGATCGTGCCCGGCGATGACCTCGTGCAGCAGAGCGGTGTCGAGCACGGTGCGACCACAGGGGCCACCCTGATCGAGCGAGGAGGCGCACGCGACGAGCCCGAAGCGCGAGACAGTTCCGTACGTCGGCTTGGTTCCGACCGTCGCGGTGACCGCAGCGGGCTGACGGATCGACCCGCCGGTGTCGGTGCCGATGGCCAACGGGGCCTGACGGGACGCGAGCGCTGCAGCGCTACCACCACCGGATCCGCCGGGGATGCGGGTGACATCCCACGGGTTACGCGTCGGACCGAATGCGGAGTTCTCCGTGGAGGAGCCCATCGCAAATTCGTCGAGGTTCGTCTTGCCGAGGATCGGGATGCCCGCAGCGCGAAGCTTGCTCGTCAGGGTCGCGTCGTACGGCGCAACCCAGCCTTCGAGAATCTTCGACGCACAGGTGGTCGGCATGTCCGTCGTGGTGAAGATGTCCTTCAACGCAATCGGAACTCCGGCGAGTGCCGAAGCGGGTTCGTTTCCGCCTGCGAGCGAGTTGTCCACTGCTGCGGCGGCTTCGAGAGCCTGTTCACCGGCAACGTGCAGGAAGGCGTGGTACTCGGTGTCGACGGCAGCGATGCGGTCGAGATGCGCCTGCGTGACCTCTACCGAGGACACCTCACGCGAGTGGATCTTGCCGGCCAGCTCAGAGGCGTCCAGCGTGGTCAGATCGGTCATTCGCCCTCTCCAAGGATCTGCGGAACCGCAAAGCGATCCTGTTCGACTGCGGGTGCTCCGGACAATGCCTGCTCGGGGGTCAACCCGGGCACGATCACGTCGGGGCGCGTCACGTTGGTGACGGCATTGGGGTTCGCCATGGGCGGGACGTCGTCGGCCGCAACCTCGGTGACCACCTTGACGTGGTTGAGAATCGAATCCAACTGACCGGCGAACTCGTCGAGTTCGGCATCGGACAGGGCGAGTCTGGACAGCCGCGCGAGGTGCGCGACCTCGTCACGGGAGATGGCAGGCACCGCGGGGCCCCTTTCGGAAGAGGACGTGAACATTGCCGGTCCAGCCTAGTTGCTCGCCGCGACAGACCTGTAAGCACGCCTGCTGTGTCCCTGTAATCACGCCTGCTGTGTCGACCGGTACGCACGCCTACTGTGTCCACCGCCACGTCGAATCCACCTCGTGTTTCGCTCGTGTGACAAGCATGTGCACCCGGTGTGACCCCGCCGCGGCGCCCACCAACGCGTGCTGAGCAAGTGCAAAGATGGGTGTGGCCCGGGTCGACGTGATCCGGGCGAGAACCGATCAGCGAAAGGCACGCGCGTGTCGTACCTGCTTCGCGTCCAACTGCCCGACCGACCCGGCAGCCTCGGCGCGCTCGCCGTAGCTCTCGGATCCGTGGGCGCAGACATCCTCTCCCTCGACGTCGTGGAGCGAGGCGACGGTTTTGCCATCGACGACCTCGTGGTCGACGTCGAACCCGGAGCGCTGCCCGACACCTTGATCACCGCTGCCGAGCATCTGCCCGACGTGCTGGTCGATTCGATCCGCCCCTACGCCGGGATTCTCGACACCCATCGTGAGCTCGAACTCATCGATTCCGTTGCGACAGCCCGAAACGATCGACTACAGGTCCTCGTCGACGGCGCGCCGCGCGTACTGCGAGTCGGCTGGTGCGTCGTCGCGGACATCGGCAAGCACGGTGCGTACCGCGTCGTCGGTAGCGCCGGCGCGCCGGAAACCCATGCCACCGACATTCCGTGGATGCCACTGGACAAGCCCACCGCCCTCGACGGCGAGGCCGACTGGGTTCCGGACGTCTGGCGAGAGATGAACACCAGCCTTGCTGCCGCACCGCTCGGGTCCGGCAATCGAGTCCTGATGCTCGGTCGTCCCGGTGGACCCGAATTCCGCCCTTCGGAGATAGCCCGCCTCGGCTATCTCGCCGGAATCGTCGCGACAGTGCTGGGTTGACCAGGCCGGGTAATCAGGCCAGACCGCGAACCATGACCGTCAGCTCCATACCGCGAATCGGCTCCCACGCGCGCTCGGGATCGGGGACGAACCCGTTGCGGTCGTAGATACGACGAGCATCGACCATCTCGGGCTGCGTCGAGATGACCACCGAGTGATCGCCTCGGTCGTAGGCTTCGGCGATCACTGCGCGAACCAATGCGGTTCCGGCGCCCGATCCCCGAGCCTGCGGCGAGACCGCGAGCATGCGGAACTCGAGTTCGCCCTTCTGCGCAACATCCGCGAAGGGCGTGCCGGGTTCGGCGATCGTCAAAGAACCGACGACCTCTTCGCCGAGAACGGCAACCAGCACCCGCCCCTGCTCCACCCGAGTTGCGGTGTCTCGCAGGCGCTCCGCGTACGGCGATCCGCCGGCGACAAATCCACCACCCACGTACGACTGCACAGTCAGTTCCCCGACGGTCTCGAACTCAGCCGGTAGAACTTCACGAATCTCGATCATGGCGTCACTATCGCACCCAGCACACCAATCTCAGAAATCGGACAAAGTCACTCTGATTCGTCCAAATCGGTGGGAGCAACCGCATCCGGGCCATCTTCGAGCAACCGCTGGAAGCCGTCTTCGTCGAGCACCGGCACACCCAATTCGACTGCCTTGTCATGCTTGGAACCGGGAGCTTCACCGACGACGACAAACGCAGTCTTCTTCGAGACCGACCCAGCCGCCTTACCGCCGCGCACCAGAATCGCTTCCTTCGCCTGATCTCGCGAGTACGTCTCGAGCGAACCGGTGACGACGATCGAGAGACCCTCGAGATTGCGCGGAATCGAGTCGTCCCGCTCGTCCTCCATGCGCACCCCGGCCGAAGCCCACTTGTCGACGATCTGCTGATGCCAGTCGACGGAGAACCACTCCACGACAGCGGCGGCGATTGTGGATCCGACACCGTCGACTGCAGCCAACTCGTCGACCGACGCTTCCCGAATACGTTGCAGCGAACCGAATTCGCCGGCCAACGCCCTCGCGGCAGTGGGGCCGACGTGCCGAATCGACAGTGCCACAAGCACTCTCCACAGCGGCTTGTCCTTGGCCGAATCCAGGTTGGCCAGCAAGCGTTTTCCGTTGGCAGACAGCGCTCCCGCATTGGTGCGGAAGATCGGAACCTCGATCAGTTTCTCGGCGTCGAGTGAGAAGAGATCGCCCTCGTCACCGATGACCTTCGCCTCCAGCAGTCCGGTCGCGGCCTCGTAACCGAGCACCTCGATGTCGAATGCTCCGCGCCCCGAGACGTGGAACACGCGCTCGCGCAACTGCGCCGGGCAGTACTGCTGATTAGGGCATCGCACGTCGACGTCGCCCTCTTTCGCGGGTGCCAACAACGTGCCGCACTCGGGGCAATGCGTCGGCATGACGAACTCGCGCTCGGTACCGTCACGAACGTCTGCCACGGGACCGAGAACCTCGGGGATGACATCTCCAGCCTTGCGCAACACCACGGTGTCGCCGATCAGCACACCCTTGCGCTTGACCTCCGAGCCGTTGTGGAGGGTGGCCAAGGACACAGTGGAACCCGCCACCGTGACGGGTTCCATGTACGCGAACGGCGTCACGCGACCCGTGCGGCCGACACTGACCCGGATGTCGAGGAGCTTGGTCGTGACCTCTTCCGGCGGGTACTTGTACGCGATCGCCCACCGCGGTGCGCGAGACGTGGTGCCCAGACGTCGATGCAACGACATCTCGTCGACCTTGACCACCAACCCGTCGATCTCGTGCTCGACGTCGTGGCGATGTTCTCCCCAGTACTTCATCTTTTCGACCACGGCGTCGGCGCCGACCACCCGCGAGGTGTGCGTGGACACCGGCAGCCCCCAGGCGGCGAGGGCCACGTAGGCGTCGTACTGCGAAGCCGGCTCGAAACCTTCCATGCGCCCGAACCCGTGGCAGATCATGCCGAGGCGGCGACGCGCGGTGACGGCCGGATTCTTCTGACGCAGGGAGCCCGCCGCAGAGTTGCGCGGATTGGCGAACGGCGCCTTACCCTCCTCCACGAGGGAGGCATTGAGTGCCGCGAAGTCCTCGAGGCGGAAGAACACCTCTCCTCGCACCTCGAGCAAGGTTGGAATCGGGAATTCGTCCGTAGCGGTGAGCCGCTCCGGGATGTCGTTGATCGTCAGGGCATTGAGAGTGACCAGCTCGCCCGTACGACCGTCGCCGCGGGTTGCGGCACGCACGAGTTTGCCGTTCTCGTAGACGAGATTGAGCGCGACACCGTCGATTTTCACTTCGCAGAGATAGTGCAGTTCCGGCCCGGTTTCCTGCTCTACCTTGGCGATCCATCCGCGGAGTTCGGACTCGTCGAAGACATTGTCGAGGCTGAGCATCCGCTCGAGGTGATCGACGGACGTGAAGTCCGTCGCGAATCCGCCGCCGACGAGTTGCGTCGGAGAGTCGGGAGTTCGCAGATCCGGGTACCGCTCTTCGAGAGCATTGAGCTGCCCGAGCAATGTGTCGAATGCACCGTCCGAAATGACGGGCGCGTCACGAACGTAGTAGCGGAACTGATGCTGGCGTACCTCTTCGGCCAGCTCCGTCCACTGCTCGCGCGCCTCGTTGGGCGCTGGCTGCATTGCATCCGCGGTTTCAGTCACAGCTAGAAGATTATCGGTTCACACCGACACACCACACGACTCCACGTCAGAACGCAACACATCAGAACGCCGACGGATCGTCCACCAATGCCTTGCCGACGTCTGTGCACAGCCGAAGGGCGGCTCGACTCCACTCGAGGCTCGCACCCGCAAGACCACAGCTTGGGGTTACCGCGACCTGGTTCTGCAGGAGTTCACGCGAGAAGCCGAGACGATCGATCAGGGTGACGGCGGGCATCGCGCACTCTTTCCACGTCACCGGCTTTTCCGGCGGGTCGGAAGGAACCAGACCGAGCGCCAATTCCTTGCCGGCGTCGCACAACTGGCCGATGCCGTCCAGATCACGTGAGCCGATGAGCGACATGTCGAAGCTCACGCCGAACGCCTGGCTTCGCCTCAGCAGATCCCACGGCATGTCGGCGCCGCAACTGTGGACGATTGTGGGCAGTCCGCAACCGCTGATCGTCGAGTCGAGAACGGCGAGCGCCTCGGGTTCCGGCAGAGCCGGAACGCTCTCCATCTTGGTGCGCCCGGGTAGTGAACCGGCCAGCAATGCCGCGATCTGCGGCTCGTCCAATTGGATCACCACTCGGGCACCGGTACGACGAGTGACCTCGGCGGCGTGGCGCGCGAGCCCCTCACCAAGTGATTCGGCGATGTCCCGGAGTGCCCCACGGTCGACGAGAACTCGCGAACCGTTTGCAACCTCGATCTCGGCGCCGAGTGTCAGCGGGCCGGCAGCTTGGAGCTTGACGACGTGGTCTCCGCCGACCAGACGGGCCGATTCCCAGGCTTCCTCGAGTGCGTCGAGATCCTGATTCAGGAAGTCCTCGGCTCGCTTCGCGACGTTTCCCCGCCGAGGCACGACGCGATAGGCGCGGGTCGAGGCATCGAGGTTGATGTCGACCAGAATGGCGCCTGCTCGGCCGACCATGTCAGCGCCGAGACCGCGGCTCGGCAACTCCACCAGGTGTGGGAAACCGCCCAGTTCGCCAAGGATGGTTGCGGCGCTTTCGCGGGCGTCCGTGCCCGGCCAGGATCCGATTCCGGTGACGAGGCCACCGATGGAAACCTGCTGTGTCACAGTGTGTTCGGCTCGGATTCGGTGCCGGAGATGGTGCCACTGCCGAGAACCTGGTCGCCCAGTTCGCTGTCGGGGCGATACAGCACGACGGCCTGGCCCTTCGCGACGCCGGTCAGTGGTTCGCGCAACGAAATGGAGATGCCGCCGCCCGAAGTACCGTCGTCGACGGCCTCGGCGACGGCCTGCGCCAGTCCGCCGTGCGCACGAACCTGCACCATGCACTCGACGGGGCCTTCCGGCGCCTGGCCCGAGGTCCAGATCGCGCGCTGGGCCGAGATGGCCCAGACGTCGAGATTCTTGGCCGAACCGACTCGCACCGTTCCGGTTTCGGGCTCGATCGCGGTCACGTACCGCGGACGGCCGTCACCTGCGGGACCTTCGACGCCGAGGCCCTTGCGCTGTCCGATCGTGAAGCCGTGTACGCCGTCGTGTGCAGCGAGGACCTCACCCGAATCGGCATCGACGACGCTTCCCGGACGAACGCCGATGCGCGCACCCAGGAATGCTCGGGTATCGCCGGTCGGGATGAAGCAGATGTCATGGCTGTCAGGCTTGTTCGCCACAGCCAGACCGCGCTCGGCGGCTTCCTCACGGATCTGTTCTTTCGGTGTGTCACCGATCGGGAACATCGCTCGCGAAAGCTGATCAGCCGTCAGCACACCGAGGACATACGACTGGTCCTTGTCCGCGTCGACCGCCCGGCGTAGGACGCCGTCTTCGAGGCGCGCGTAATGACCGGTCGCCACGGCATCGAAGCCGAGAGCGACCGCACGGTCGGCCAGTGCGGTGAACTTGATCTTCTCGTTGCACCGCAGACACGGATTGGGGGTCTCACCCGCTGCGTACGACGCCACGAAGTCGTCGATCACGTCTTCCTTGAAGCGATCGGCGAAATCCCAGACGTAGAAGGGTATTCCGAGGACGTCGGCAGCGCGCCTGGCGTCGCCGGCATCTTCCTTCGAGCAGCATCCACGCGAACCCGTCCGCAATGCACCCGGCGCCGTGGACAGCGCAAGATGAACGCCGACGACGTCATGTCCGGCGGCAACTGCGCGGGCGGCGGCGACAGCGGAGTCGACACCTCCGCTCATGGCTGCGAGTACTCGCATCAGCGATCCCCTCCACGCGAACCGGCACCGGCAAGACCGGCGGCCCGAGCGCGCTCTACTACTTGTGGAAGCGCAGCGATCAGCGCGTCCACATCGGTGACACTCGACGTATGTCCGAGCGAAAATCTCAGTGAGCCACGCGCGACGGGCGATTCGACGCCCATCGCGATCAAGACATGGCTGGCTCTGGCCACACCGGCGGTGCAGGCCGAACCGGTGGAACATTCGATACCGGCGGCGTCGAGCAGCATCAGCAACGAATCGCCCTCGCAGCCGGGGAAGGTGAAGTGCGCGTTACCGGGAAGCCGATCGGATCCGGTCGGGCCGTTGAGCACCGACTCGGGAAGAATCTCCAGGACTCCGTCGATCAAACGGTCACGCAACTGCGCCAATTCCCTTGTGCTGGAATCGAAGTTCTCGACGTTTGCGCGCAGCGCCGCAGCCATTCCGACAACGCCCGCAGTATCCGGAGTGCCCGAACGCAGATCACGTTCGTGTCCGCCGCCGTGAAGGAGCGGCACACACGGAACCTGGCGTCCGAGCAGCAGTGCGCCGACGCCGTGCGGACCACCGAACTTGTGCGCCGCGATGCTCAGCGCGGACAACTTGCTCGCCGCGAAATCGACCGGCAATTGCGCAACGGCCTGAACCGCGTCGCTGTGCATCGGAATCTCGAACTCAGCCGAAATCTCCGCCAACTCCACGATCGGCATGATGGAGCCGACCTCGTTGTTGGCCCACATCACCGTCACGAGTGCTACCTCGTCGGCGTGGACGGAAAGCTCGTCGCGCAAGGTCTGCGGGTCGACGACACCGTTCTCGTCGACCGGCAACCACGTCACGCGCGCGCCCTCGTGCTGCTCGAGCCACTCAACGGCGTCGAGCACCGCATGATGCTCGACGGAGCTGGCCAGGATGCGAGTGCGTCGCGGATCGGCGTCACGGCGAGCCCAGTAGATGCCCTTGACCGCGAGATTGTCGCTCTCGGTTCCGCCGGAGGTGAAGATGACCTCCGAAGGCCGCGCACCCAGGCTGGCAGCGATCGATTCCCGCGACTCCTCGACGCGGCGCCGGGCCGCACGGCCGGAACCGTGAAGCGAGGACGCGTTGCCCACGGTTTTGAAGGTATCGGTCATCGCCTCGATAGCGGCTGCCGACATCGGAGTCGTGGCGGCATGATCGAGGTACACCGGAAATCCGGCGTGGGCACTGGGTGCAGGCAGAGTCATGGCTTGACAAGGATAGCCCAGCACGAGAGTTCGCCCAGCCTCGCTCAGCAGGCTAAGCGGTCATTGCCGGGGAGGTATCGATCTGTCCCACGGCTTGTGTCACGAGTTCCGGTGCGGGGTCGAAGATGTCGTGAGCTGCCAAATCGATGGTTTCGACGCCACGTACGGCTCTCTCGCATCGCTGCGCGAGGTCGACTCGACACTCCCCTGCCTCCTCGAGCGGAGCCAGCCTGACCTTCACCTCGACGTTCTTCTGACGCAGGATCCGACGGATGGACTGACCGATAGTTTCGGTGCCGACAAAGCACGGTCCGGTGCACAGGGAACCGTCGGCGTTCTCGTAGCGGATCGCCATCGGCTGAACCGGGCATTCGGCGTCGACGGCAGCTTGGAACATTGCCGGGCGAAAACCTCCGTACGCCCGCCCGCACCAGGTCGTTCCCTCGGGAAACACCATTACGCGGACACCACGCTGAAGTCGTTCGCGAACGACGTCGACGGTTCCGGGAAGTTCACGCAGTCGGGCGCGATCGATGGGCACTACGCGCATCCGGCGCGCGAGACCACCGAGCACTGCCCAGTCGAGCAGGTCGGCACGGGCGACGAAGTTGGCCGGGGCAACGGCACTCGCGACGAGGACGTCGGTCCACGACACGTGACCGGCGACAACCATCACGCCCGCCGGTTCGGCGCGCCCCAACCGCTGATCGTCGACCGTGAGCTTCATTCCCAGACAACGCAGCAACGCGCGCGAGTAGCCGCGTTGCATCTCCGTACGCCAGGTGCGCGGGAGCAGCCAGCCGGCCGAGAGCACCGGCGCAGTCACCAGTGCGGCGCCGACCATGATCCCGCGGGCCATCACGGTGATACTCGACACACCGGGTGCGTCCGTAGGTAGGCACCCGTCGCCGCAGGGGCTCGTCGGCACCCAGTACGGCACCGTCGCGGTCATCAGCCGATCCCCGATTCGTGTGCGGCGGCCGCCGATCGCAGCCGTTCCAGATAGCGCTTGTTGGCGGAGTGAAGGCCTTGCAGCGCAACAAAATCGGCCACACCGAACTCGGGATCGTGAGCAGGTTCCCCGCAGATCATCGCGCCCATCCGCAAGTAGCCACGTAGCAACGGCGGCATCGTCACGCGTTCCGGTGCGGCAATCTCGTCGAGCGTCAGACCGCCGAGGACCACCGGGTTTCGTGGGATCACCCGCCGCGACCCCGGACTGGCGTGTTTGTTCATCACGAAGTCACGGACGCCGCGGACATCGGCGCCGGCAATTGAATCGGGGTTCGGGAGGATGGGCACGGAGACGCAGCCCATCACCCATTCGTATCCGGTCAGTTCGAGGTAGTGCAGAATGCCCGACCACATCAGGCTCAGGACGGATCCGGTGCGGTGCGCGGGATCGACGCAAGCGCGACCCATTTCGACGATCCTGTTCGCCACCGGATCGAGCGCGGAGATGTCGAATTCGGTTGCGGTGTAATACCCACCCGCCGCCGCAGCGGAATCCGGCGGCAGCATTCGGTAGCAGCCGACGTACTCCTCGGTGATGTTGTCACGAACGAGTAGATGATCACAGAATTCGTCGAAGCCGTCGGCGTCGAGTTCGAAGACCCCGGCCGAGGCCGGGAGGGAGAAGCCTGGCTCGGAGGCGAACACTCGGTATCGAAGGCGCTGCGCTGCGACACGATGCTCGCGGTCGGAGGAGACGATCAGGGAATATCTCGGCTGGGCGACCTCACGGCCGAGATTGTCACTCGCGGAGCGAAGGACTGACGTAATTGTCATGCGCAAGGTTTATCGAGCGCGAACGGCGTCTCGGTATCGGCGAAGTGACATGCCGATGCAGGCCGGGTGAATAAAGCACTGTGCGCCTTTATCAACCGCGGGGGGTTGATAAAGGCGCACAGCAGTTTGTGCTTTTTAGCCCTTGTGGGACTTCACAGCTTCGGTGAGCTGCGGTGCGACGTTGAACAGGTCGCCCACGATGCCGAAGTCGGCGATCTCGAAGATGGGTGCCTCTTCGTCCTTGTTGACCGCGACGATGGTCTTGGACGTCTGCATGCCGGCGCGGTGCTGGATGGCACCGGAAATGCCGAGCGCGATGTACAGCTGCGGGGAGACCGTCTTACCGGTCTGACCGACCTGGAACTGTCCGGGGTAGTAACCCGAGTCCACAGCGGCACGCGAAGCACCGACTGCAGCACCGAGGGAATCGGCCAGCTCTTCGACGACGGAGAACTTGTCCGCGCTGCCGACGCCACGTCCACCGGAGACGACAACCGACGCCTCGGTGAGCTCGGGGCGGTCGCCGCCGACGATGGGCTCACGCGAGGTGACCTTGACGGCACTCTCGTCCTGAGCCGGAACCTCGACGGTGATCTGCTCGCCTGCGCCGGCCTGCGGAGCAGCCTCGACTGCACCCGGACGAACCGAGTAGACGGGAACGTCGCCGTTGGCCTTGGCTTCGACGGTGAACGCGCCACCGAAGATGGAGTGGACGCCGGTGCCGTCAGCCTTGATCTCGATGACGTCGGTCAGCAGTCCGGAGCCCAGACGTGCGGCCAGACGACCGGCAACCTCTTTGCCCTCGGTGCCGGCTGCGGTGATGACTGCTGCCGGGCTGGTGGACTCGACCAGAGCGGCGAGAACGTCGACCTTGGGGGTGACGAGGTAGCCGTCGATGTCGTCGGACTCGGCGACGTAGATCTTCTCGGCTCCGGCTGCTGCCAGAGCGTCGGCGAGCTTTGCTGCGGTGCCCGCGGGGCCGGCGACAACTGCCGACGGCTCACCGAGTGCGCGTGCAGCGGTGATGAGTTCGGTGCTGACCTTCTTCAGCGCACCCTCTGCGTGCTCTACGAGCACAAGTACTTCTGCCATGACTTAACTCTCCCTGAGTTCTTCTGCTGGATGTCTAGAAGGGCGCGATCAGATGACCTTGTTGCTGACGAGGTAAGCGGCAATCTTGGTGCCACCGTCTCCCTCGTCGGCGATGCGCTCACCAGCGGTACGGGGGGGCTTCGGGGTGGAGGACGTCACGGTGGTGCCTGCGTTGGCAACTCCGACGGTCTCCGGGTCGACTCCGAGGTCGGCCAGCGTGTAAACGAGAACTTCCTTCTTCTTCGCGGCCATGATGCCCTTGAAGGACGGGAAGCGCGGCTCGTTGATCTTCTCGGTGACCGAGACGATCGCGGGCAGCGAAGCCTCGAGGCCGAAGACGCCCTCGTCGGTCTCGCGCTCACCGGTGATCTTGCCGTCGGCGACGACGACCTTGCGCAGCTGCGTGAGCTGCGGGATGCCCAGGTACTCGGCGATGATGGCCGGAACAGCGCCGACGCGGCCGTCGGTGGCCTCGTTGCCGGCGATGATCAGGTCGGCAGGCTCGTCGTTCTCGAAGGTGATCTGTCCGAGAGCAGCAGCGAGCGTCCATGCGGTCTGGATCGCGTCGGAGCCGTGCAGTGCCGGGTCGTTGATGTGGACGGCCTTGTCGGCGCCCATCGACAGAGCCTTGCGGATAGCGTCGGTGGCGCGGTCGGGACCTGCGGACAGCACCGTTACCTCACCGCCCTGAGCTTCCTTGATGAGGAGTGCTTCTTCGACGGAGCGCTCGTTGATCTCGTCGAGGACTGCGTCGGCGGCTTCACGGTCAAGCGTGTAGTCGCCGTCGGTCAGCTTGCGCTCGGACCATGTGTCGGGGACCTGCTTGATCAAAACAACGATATTCGTCATGGGTCTTCGTCGACCTCCTGTGTGTAATTCACCTGATAAATCGTCTGTGGTGCTCGCGCAGTCCGAGCGTCCGAAAAGAGAGTCCGACAGGTCTCCCCACGGGCGAATTTCTCGGTTCACGTCGGCTGTGCGTTAGATTACCCCACGTTAAGTTACCGGTGGGTAACTTAACGTGGAACCTCGTCCACCATAACGGCACGAACAGGAATTGACAGCAGTGATCTGGACCACGGCGAACACGTTCTACCCGGATGGCACTAATCTCGCACGGGTGAGTGAAACGAGTGTCAGCAACCACGAGGACGCACCCCTACCCTTGACGGGCGAACGAACCGTGCCAGGAATCCCCGAGGAGAACTACTGGTTCCGACGCCACGAAGTGGTGTACCGCGCACTTCTGGAGCGCTGCACGGACCGCCGAGTCCTCGAGGCCGGATCCGGAGAAGGCTACGGCGCCAACATGATTGCGGACGTCGCAACGAAGGTTACCGGCCTCGACTACGACATCTCCGCGGTCGAACACGTTCGTGCGCGCTACCCCCGCGTCGAGATGCTCCACGGCAACCTCGCCGAGCTTCCACTGGCCGACAACTCGGTTGACGTCGTCGTCAATTTCCAGGTGATCGAGCACCTGTGGGATCAGGGTCAGTTCCTGCGCGAGTGCTTCCGAGTTCTCGCTCCCGGCGGTGAACTTCTGATCAGTACCCCCAACCGGATCACGTTCTCCCCCGGCCGCGACACGCCGCTCAACCCTTTCCACACTCGTGAGCTCAACGCCGCCGAAATGACCGAATTGCTCGAAGACGCCGGATTCCGCGTTCAGTTGATGACCGGCGTCCACCACGGTTCACGCCTGAAGGAACTCGACGCCAAGCACGGCGGATCGTTCATCAACGCGCAGATAGACCGCGCGTTGGCCGGTGAGCCCTGGCCCGAAGATCTCACCCGCGACGTCGAGGGCATCACCGTCGACGACTTCAGCATCAGCGAACCCGACATCGACGACAGCCTCGACCTCGTCGCTATCGCCGTGAAAGACAGCGCTGCGAAGGAAACTGCCGTGAAGGAATCCGGCGAGTGAGTAACGCAACACCCGTCACCGAACCGGGGATGTTCGCCCTGGTTCTGCACTCCCATCTGCCGTGGCTCGCCAACCACGGCAGATGGCCCGTCGGCGAGGAATGGATCTACCAGTCCTGGGCTGCGTCGTACATTCCGCTCGCCGCCGCGCTACGACGCCTGGCCGACGAGGGCCGATCGCACCTGCTGACGCTGGGAATCACGCCGGTGCTCGCGGCCCAGTTGGACGATCCCCACTGCCTCGCCGGTATGCATCACTGGCTCGGCAACTGGCAGATCCGTGCGCACGAGTCCGCCGGCATGCCGGACGCAGCGCACCGCGAACTCGGAGCGCGCGAACACCGAGCGTCCGCAGCGGCTCTCGAAGATTTCGAGACTCATTGGCAGCACGGCGCCTCACCCGTGTTCCGCGACCTCATCGACCGCGAGGCCTTCGAGCTTCTCGGCGGGCCGCTGGCCCACCCGTTCCAACCGCTGCTCGATCCTCGCTTGCGTGCGTTCTCCCTCCGCGAAGGTCTCGCCGACGCGCATGCCCGGTGGAACCACACTCCGACCGGGATCTGGGGACCTGAGTGCGGGTACACCCCGGGCATGGAGCGCGGGTACGCCGAAGCGGGCGTCACCCACTTCATGGTCGACGGTCCCGCCTTGCGCGGCGACACGTCCCTCGGTCGCCCGGTTCGAGAATCCGACGTGGTTGCCTTCGGCCGCGACCTGCAGGTCAGCTACCGCGTCTGGTCCCCGAAATCCGGATATCCGGGTCACGCTGCTTACCGCGATTTCCACACCTACGACCACGAGACGGGCCTCAAGCCGTCGCGGGTCACCGGCCGGACCGTCGACTCCGCCGACAAGTTGCCGTACGACCCCGAACTCGCCGCCGCCGCCGTCGACAAGCATGTTGCCGACTTCGTCGAAACCGTTCGGGCGCGTCTGCGCAGTGAATCCACCCGCATCGGCCGCGACGCCCTCGTGGTCGCAGCATTCGACACCGAACTGTTCGGGCACTGGTGGCACGAAGGCCCGCAGTGGCTCGAAAAACTCCTGCGCGCGCTCCCCGAAGCCGGAATTCGCGTCGGCACCCTCGCCGACGCCAAGGAATCGGGATACGTGGGCGAACCCGTTCAGCTCGAGGATTCGTCCTGGGGATCGGGCAAGGACTGGCGCGTATGGGCCGGCGATCAGGTGTCCGACCTCGTGCAACTGAACTCCGAGGTGGTCGATACCGCCCTCACCACCGTGGACAAGTCTCGCGGCCGCGACAACGCACCCGGCCGACCGGAACTGCGAAACCGGGTCAACGATCAGGTCCTTCGCGAGACACTGATGACAGTTTCGAGCGATTGGGCATTCATGGTGAGCAAGGATTCGGCCGCGGGGTACGCCCGCGAACGCGCACACAAGCACGCCCACGCGACCAGGGAAATCTCCGAAGCGCTCGTTTCCGGCCGCGATGCCGTGGCCGAGCGGCTGGCCGAAGGCTGGAATCGCGCCGACGGATTGTTCCCGGGGCTGGATGCTCGCCGTCTGCCTGACACAGAACTGGTGAACGGGAGCGCGTCGTGAAGATTCTCATCGTCTCGTGGGAGTACCCACCGGTCGTTGTCGGCGGCCTCGGCCGACACGTCCACCATCTCGCCACCGAGCTTGCGGCTGCAGGCCACGAGGTCGTGGTTCTCTCGCGCCGCCCCTCCGGCACCGATGCGTCGACGCACCCGACGGTCACGCACATCTCCGAAGGCGTACTGGTCGTCGCAGTGGCCGAGGACCCGGCACACTTCGTCTTCGGCGAGGACATGCTCGCGTGGACCCTCGCGATGGGTCACGCGATGGTCCGTGCCGGGATGGCGCTGCACAAGCCAGGAGTGGGCGAGGGCTGGCAACCGGACGTCGTGCACGCACACGACTGGCTGGTCGCACATCCGGCGATCGCCTTGGCCGAATTCTATGACGTCCCACTGGTTTCCACCCTTCACGCCACCGAGGCGGGTCGCCACAGCGGTTGGATCTCCGGACGCATCAACCGCCAGGTCCACTCGGTCGAGTGGTGGCTGGCAAACGAATCCGACTCTCTCATAACCTGTTCGGCGTCCATGCAGGAAGAAGTGACCGAACTCTACGGTCCGACGCTGCCGCCGATCACTGTCATCCGCAACGGAATCGACGTGACCACGTGGAACTTTCGCGAACGTGGCCCGCGGTCAGGGCCGCCGAAACTCCTCTTCGTCGGCCGCCTGGAATACGAGAAGGGTGTGCAGGACGCTATCGCGGCACTCCCCCGAATCCGTCGTAGCCACCCCGGCACGACCCTCGCGATCGCGGGCGAAGGCACCCAGTTCACCTGGCTCTACCAACAGGCGCGCACACATCGCGTCGCGCGGGCAGTGGACTTTCTCGGCAACCTCGATCACACGGAACTGCTCAGCTGGCTGCACGGAGCGGACGCCATCGTCCTGCCGTCGCGCTACGAGCCGTTCGGGATCATCGCCCTCGAAGCGGCGGCAGCCGGCACGCCGCTGATCACGTCCACCGCAGGTGGACTGGGCGAAGCGGTAGTCGACGGGGTGACCGGGATGTCGTTCCAACCGGGTGACATCGCCGGGCTCACCTCGGCGGTCCGCGAAGTTCTCGACGATCCCGCCGGGGCGCAGGAACGGGCAGTGGCCGCCCGGGCACGCCTGACGTCGGACTTCGACTGGCATCAGGTCGCCGAGGAGACTGCTCACGTCTACGCGGGCGCAAAGCGTCGGGTGCGGCAGCCGTTGGCGCGGCCGCAGATTCCCGAGCGGCCGCTCCCTGGTCGCTGAAGCGCTGACCTCAGCGGGTCGGGAGGGGCGCGGTGAAGCGAGAACTCGCATCCCCGAGCAGATGGCCTGGTGGCAACATCCGGCCACACAACACCAGCAACAAGTCCTGCGCCGCTCCGTGAACCTCGGCGCCGGCACCGTACGTCCAGTCTCGGTCGTCGGCGCGCAACCGAGCGCCGTCGAGGTCAGTTCCGAAATACTTCACGGTTTTGGGCGAGAGTCCGCTGAGCACACGAGTGAGCCGGTCTTCGGGCACCACGTAGTCGTCGCCGAGTGCCACGCGAATGTCCTGACCGTGGATCACGTCGTGTGAGAGTGCGCCCTCGAAGCCACCGCCCGGCGGCTTCCACGGGTGTGCGACGTTGTCGCGAAGCGAGGCAAGCAGTTGTTGCTCACCGACTTCCGACGCGTCGGCGAGCGCTCGCCGATTCGACATCTTGTTGAAGTTTCCGCGTGACTTGACCATTTCCACGACGAATCGCGGCGCCGAGTATCGGTAGGGCATGGTGATGTGCGCGATCACTTCGCGGACCCGCC